>CAIWHF010000098.1 GCA_903912405.1 uncultured Bacteroidota bacterium
TATAAAATGGAATTATTAAAACCCGCATTAGGATTGTTTTTTTGGGCGTTATTAGCCTTTATGATCGTGTTTTTGATCTTGAAAAAATTTGCTTGGAAACCAATTCTAAACATGTTGAACGAGCGTGAAACTGGTATTGCAAATGCTTTGCAAACAGCTGAAAAAGTGAAAGGCGAAATGAGTGCTATGAAAGCCGAAAACGAGCAATTGATGAAACAAGCGCATGAAGAGCGTTCTGCTATGCTTAAAGAAGCTAAAGAAATAAAAGAGAAAATGATTACCGATGCGAAAGAATTAGCAAAAACGGAAGCAAACAAGATTATCTTAGATGCGCAAGAACAAATTAATCGTTCTAAAATGGCTGCTATTACAGAAGTTAAAAATGAAATAGGTTTACTTTCTGTGGCTGTTGCTGAGAAAATTCTTCGCAATCAATTAAGTCAAGATAGCGCACAAGATGCCTATGTAAAAAAATTAACAGAAGAAATTAAAATGAACTAATTGTTCGTTTAGAAAAATAAAAAGCATGCAACAATCAAGATTAGCCATACGATATGCCAAATCATTATTAGATTTAGCTACTGAACAAAAAAGCGTAGACGCTTTGTTTGCCGACATGCAATGCGTATTTAATACGTGTAAAAATAATGTTGAATTGCTTCAAGTTTTGCATAGCCCTATTATTCATGCAGATAAAAAAATAGCAATTTTATCGGCTATCTTCAATTCGTATATTCAGCCTATCACACAAGCTTTTATAGCCTTAATCGTTAAAAAAGGCAGAGAAGCAAAATTATATGAAATTAGTGCCGCATTTATAGCTTTAGTTAAGGAATTGAAACAAATTAAAACGGTTAAAATCACAACCGCTACTGCTATCAATGATTCGATCAAACAACAATTAGCAACTAAAATTGCTGCTGGATTTGAAGGTAAAACAGTGGAATTAGAAACGGCAATGAATGCTGATTTAATTGGTGGTTTTGTTATTGAGATGGATGATAAATTGTACGATGCAAGTATTCGCAAAGAATTAAATGATATCAGAAATCAATTTACTAGCAACAATTATATCAGTAAAATATAATACACATAAATTTTTAAAATTTCTTAATTTAATAAACATACAATTATGGTTGAGATTAAACCGGATGAGATATCAGCGATACTCAGACAACAATTAAGCAGTGCTAACACAGAAGCTAGTTTAGAAGAAGTAGGTACCGTATTACAAGTAGGTGACGGTATTGCTCGTGTTTATGGTCTAACAGGCGTTCGTCAAGGGGAATTAGTTTCTTTTGAAAATGGAGTAAAAGCAATCGCGTTAAACCTTGAAGAAGATAATGTTGGGGTGGTATTAATGGGTGATAGTGCTGGTATTAAAGAAGGCGCAACCGTTCGTAGAACTGGTCAAATTGCCTCTATTAAAGTAGGTGAAGGTATGGTTGGTCGTGTAGTAAATACACTAGGCGAACCAATTGATGGTAAAGGTCCTATTGCGGGTGAACTATATGAAATGCCATTAGAGCGTAAAGCGCCAGGTGTTGTATTTCGTGAGCCAGTAAAAGAGCCCTTACAAACAGGTATCAAGGCAATTGACGCTATGATTCCAATTGGCCGTGGTCAACGTGAGTTGGTTATCGGTGACCGTCAAACAGGTAAATCTGCTATCTGTATTGATGCAATCATCAATCAAAAAGAATTTTATGAAGCAGGAAAACCTGTTTATTGTATCTATGTTGCCATTGGTCAGAAAGCTTCTACCGTTGCGCAAGTAATGAAAACATTAGAAGATAATGGTGCATTACCTTACACTATTATTGTTTCTGCTGCTGCAGCTGATCCAGCTCCATTGCAGTTCTTTGCTCCATTTGCTGGTGCAGCTATTGGTGAATTCTTCCGTGATACTGGAAGACCAGCCTTAGTAGTTTATGATGATTTATCAAAACAAGCGGTGGCTTACCGTGAGGTATCTCTTTTATTACGTCGCCCTCCTGGACGTGAAGCATATCCTGGTGATGTATTCTATTTACACAGTCGTTTGTTGGAGCGTGCTGCAAAAGTTATTAATAACGATGCACTTGCTAAAACCATGAACGATTTGCCAGCGTCTATCAAACATTTAGTAAAAGGTGGTGGTTCTTTAACGGCATTACCAATTATTGAAACACAAGCTGGTGACGTATCTGCATATATCCCAACCAACGTAATCTCTATCACAGACGGACAAATTTTCTTAGAATCTAATTTGTTTAATGCGGGTATTCGCCCTGCGATTAACGTAGGTATCTCTGTAAGCCGTGTGGGTGGTAGTGCGCAGATTAAATCAATGAAAAAAGTTGCAGGTACTTTAAAATTAGACCAAGCACTTTTCCGTGAGTTAGAAGCGTTTGCTAAATTTGGTGGTGACCTAGATGCGGCTACTAAAAATGTAATCGATAAAGGTGCTAGAAACGTAGAGATTTTAAAACAAGCTCAGTTTACTCCGTATAGCGTAGAAAAACAAGTTGCGATTATTTATTTAGGAACTAATAACATGATTCGTGAAGTGCCGGTGAAAAATGTACGTGCATTCGAAGAAACATTTATTAATGAATTAGAAACTAAAATGCCAGAATTATTGTTAGAATTCAAAAAAGGTAACTTACCGGAAGATGGATTAGCTAAAATGAAAGCATTAGCAGATTCTTTAATTCCTCAGTTTAAAAACTAGGTTTTAAATTCAAATATAAAGGGCTACAATCGTAGCCTTTTTTTTTATTTCTTTAATCCAATTTCTCTAAGACGCTCGTCTAAATATTGTGCAGCACTATAATCTTCATACTGTTTTGGATGCACTTCGTTGATACAACTTGGCAAACAAGCTAAGGACATGCTTCCTTTTGGATGCAGGAAAAACGGAATAGAGAAGCGATGAGTATGCCACTTTTCTTTGGGTGGATTTACCACTCTATGGGTAGTAGATTTTAATCGGTTATTGGTCAATCGTTGGAGCATATCTCCAACATTTACAACAATTTGATCATCGCTAGATTGTACATTTACCCATTGCTCTTGCTTGTTTAAAACTTGCAATCCTTCTGCAGAAGCACCTACTAATAGGGTGATCAAATTAATATCCTCATGCTGCTCTGCCCTTATCGATGATTTCGGTTCTTGTGTAATAGGTGGATAATGAATGGCTCTTAAAATAGAGTTGCCATTATGTATTTCAGGAGCAAAGTAATGCTGATCTAAATTTAAAAAAATCGCAATGGCTTCTAAAAGCGCTTTACCGCTTTGTTCAAAAGCACGATAGGCTTGTTCAAGGGTATGAGTAAATTCAGGTAGTTCGTTTACGAAAACATTATCGGGGTAAAATTCATCTACCTGCTCTCCATCTTCAATAATCTGACCAAACTGAAAGAATTCTTTTAAGTCAGGAGCGTCAAAGCCCTTAGCATGTTCTCTGCCAAAAGAAGTATAACCTCTTTGTCCAGCCAAGGCTATTTTTTCATACTGTTTTTTTTGATTTTCTGTTAGGCTGAAGAATGCCTCAACTTGCTCGTAAAGCTGTTTTATCAATGCATTCGGTATGCCATGATTTACTACGGCTACAAAGCCTACTTCTTCATAGGCAGTGCCAAGCGCTTGCACAAACTTGTTTTTTGCTGCGTCATTTCCATGTGTGTATTGACTTAAATCAACTACCGGAATCGTATTCATAAAGGGTGAATTTTTATAAATATATATAAAATACGGTAAATTAAATATGCCTTAATAAATACTATATTTACACTTAAATTTATTCTCATGAAAAGTACCTTCTTGTATGCTTTAGGACTAGCTACCGTTTTAGTAATTTCTTGTAATCAAAAAAACACGACTTCCGAAAGCGAGTCAGTAACCTATGATGCTAACTTTGTAGTTGAAGCAGAGGCTTTTGCTGATTTGCAAATACTTCGATATGAAGTACCTGGTTTTAATCAATTAACCTTGCAACAAAAACAATTGGCCTATTATTTATATGAAGCAGCCTTGAGCGGAAGAGATATTATTTACGATCAAAAAAGCAAATATGGTTTGTTGGTAAGAAAAACTATTGAAGCTGTTTACGAAAATTATAAAGGAGACAAAAACGATACGTCTTGGAAGCAATTTGAAGAGTATTGCGGACGTGTTTGGTTTAGTAATGGCAACTACCATCATTATAGTAATGAGAAATTCATACCTGCTTGTAGTTTCGACTACTTCAAAAACTTAGTGAGTGCAACTCCAAGCAATGCCTTGCCGCTTAATCAAGGTGAAAACATAGAAGCATTTACCAAAAGGATACAACCTATTATTTTTGACGCTAGCTTTATGCCTAAATGTGTAGATCTTAGAGCTGGAGTAGACAATATTGCCAACTCAGCTAATAATTATTATGAAGGAGTGACGCAGAAAGAAGTGGAAGCCTTTTATAATTTAAAAGACACAAAAGGAAATGCGCCAAGCTGGGGATTGAACAGTAAAGTGGTAAAAGAAAATGGTCAGCTTATAGAGCGCACGTGGAAAGTAGGCGGTATGTATGACAAAGCCATTACGCAAATAGTATATTGGTTAGAAAAAGCAACAGGTGTTGCAGAAAATGATCAGCAAAAAAAATCAATACTACTGCTTGTAGATTTTTATAAAACGGGCGATTTAAAAACCTTTGATGATTATAGTATAGAATGGGTGCATGATACAGCGAGTAGAATCGATGTGGTGAATGGATTTATTGAAGTGTATCTAGATGCAATTGGTAAAAAGGGAAGTTTTCAAAGTATGGTGTCTATGAAAGATATGGAAGCAACAAAGCGCATCGCGGCGATTGCAGCCAAGGCGCAATGGTTTGAAGATAATTCACCTTTGATGCCGGAGCATAAGAAAAAACAAGTAAAGGGAATTACCGCAAAAGCAATCACTACCATAGTGGAAAGTGGCGATGATGCACCTTCTACGCCAATTGGTGTAAATCTGCCGAATGCTGATTGGATACGAAAAGAATACGGATCTAAATCTGTTTCATTAAGTAATATTATTCATTCGTATAATGTAAATAGCAGTAAAAGCGGTATGCTAGATGAATTTGTAATAGATGAAACAATAAAAAAGAGATTGAAAAAATATGGTGCATTAGCAAGTGACTTGCATACCGACATGCACGAATGTATTGGACATGCAAGTGGTCAGATTAATAAAGGTGTAGAAACACCAGATAAGACATTAAAAAATTATGCATCTTGTTTAGAAGAAGCGCGTGCAGATCTTGTTGGGTTGTATTATATCATGGATAAGAAGCTAATAGAGATTGGCGTGGCAGAAAGTGAGGAAGTAGGGAAAGCAGGTTATGATCAATATATGATGAATGGTTTAATGACGCAATTAACTAGATTAAAACCAGGTGAAAAATTGGAAGAGGCTCACATGCGCAATCGCCAATTGAATGCGCGTTGGGTATTTGAAAAAGGAAAGCAAGACAACGTAGTAGAGTTGATTAAGGTAAATAATAAAACCTATGTGCGCATTAACGACTATAACAAGTTGCGTAACTTGTTTGGACAATTATTAAGAGAGATCCAACGTATAAAATCAGAAGGTGATTATAAAGCGGCAACTGCATTAGTTGAAACTTATGGTGTGAATGTAGATCCTGTTTTACATAAAGAAATTATAAGCCGATATGCAACACTTGGTATTAAGCCCTACAGAGGGTTTATTCAACCGGTATTAGCGCCTGTTTTAGAAGGCGACAACATCATTGATGTGAAAGTTACTTACCCTACTTCTTTCTTTCAACAAATGATGGACTATAAGAAGAAGTATAGTTTTTTGCCAACAATGAATTAAAATGTACATTTGCAAAAAAAATATAATGAATAAAAAAATTTCTATTTTACTATTAGCAGTAATGCCCTTGTTTGTTAATGCTCAAAAGGAGTCTAAAGAAGTGGATGTTACATGCGCACTTACGGGAAACATTTATCAAGGTGATTTGACGCCAACTACTCTGGGGAGTACCAAAGATTTAAAATTTGGTTTTCAAGGAATGGTAAGATATCACGTGAAAAATGATAAAGTTTATTTAAGAGGTTCTTTAAATATTGCAAGTTTGAAAGGTGATGATGCTCAATTTGATTCTCCTGAGTGGGCAAAGCACAGAAATTATAGTTTTTCAACATCTTTAATTGACTTGTCTGCGATGCTTGAATTTAATTTATTTCACGACGATAAGAAATTCCAACCATATGTAGCATTTGGATTTGGATTTGCTAAAATCAATCCCAAAAAAGATGCAAGTAAATTAGATACCGCTTACTTCGCCGCTGTTTCTTCTGAACAAATTGGCTTAGTTAAAGAACAGTCTATGACGCAGCCTAAATTGTTAGTTACTATCCCTGCAAGTATAGGATTTAGATATAAGTTAAATGCTACCTCTTCTTTGTTTGTAGAAGCTTGTTATAAAACATGTATCTCCGATTATCTTGACGGGTTTAGTTTATCTGTGCGATCTCAAAAATTTGATGCTTATTCTGTTTATGCTTTAGGATATACATTTAAACTAAGCACCAACAAAAAGAAATAAAATAGGTTTACAAAATGAAAGGCACCTTCTTAAGGTGCCTTTTATTTATTTTTTCATTAGGGCAATTTGAATAACTTCGTCCATTTCGCTTATATAATGAAATTTTAATCCTTTAATATAGTTTTTAGAAATTTCATTAATGTCTTTTTCGTTTTGTGTACATAAGATAATTTCTTTTATACCTGCACGTTTAGCTGCCAATACTTTTTCTTTAATACCACCAACAGGTAGCACTTGTCCACGTAAGGTAATTTCACCTGTCATAGCTAAATATGGTTTTATCTTTCTGCCGGTAAAAGAAGAAGCTAAAGCAGAAAGCATCGTGATGCCAGCGCTTGGGCCATCTTTGGGTACAGCGCCTTCGGGAACGTGAATATGAATATCATTTTCCGTAAAGGCATTATCAGCAATTCCAAAGGTTTGTGCATGTGCTTTAAGATAAGAAAGGGCTGTAGTGGCACTTTCTTTCATAACATTGCCTAAGTTGCCCGTTAATGTGAGGGTGCCTTTCCCTTTAGATGTGCTAGACTCAATAAATAAGATATCGCCTCCTACATAGGTCCATGCTAAACCAACCACAACTCCGGCCGGATGCCCTTTGCTATAGATATCGTTTAAAAATCTTGGCTTACCCAAAACTTCTTCGACTTTACTTTCGTCAATTGTATTTGCAACTGTTTCTTCTAATGCTACTTGTTTAGCAATGTTTCGCATGACACTAGCCATTAATCGATCCAGTTCTCTTACACCACTTTCTCTCGTATAATCTTGAACTATTTTTTGTAATAACTTATCGTTGAATTTTAAAGGTGTTTTTAATAAACCATGCATTTCTTTTTGCTTTGGTATTAAATGACGTTTTGCAATTTCTACTTTTTCTTCAACCGAATAGCCTGATAGTTGTATGATTTCTAAACGATCTCTTAAAGCAGGTTGAATATCACTTAAACTATTAGCAGTTGCAATGAAAAGTACTTTAGATAAATCAAACTCTAGCTCTAAATAATTATCATAAAAAGTACTGTTTTGTTCAGGGTCTAAAATCTCTAATAAAGCAGAACTTGGGTCGCCTCTAAAGTCTTTACCAATTTTATCAATTTCATCTAAAATAAATACAGGATTGGCGCTTTTTACTTTTCTTAATTGCTGAATAATTCTACCTGGCATTGCCCCAATATAGGTTTTGCGATGACCGCGCAATTCACTTTCGTCATGCAATCCACCTAAGCTCAATCGAACATATTTACGGTCAATAGCATTTGCAATACTTTTACCTAAAGATGTTTTACCAATACCGGGAGGACCAACAAAGCATAGGATGGGTGATTTTAAATCGCCTTTCAATTTTAGAACGGCTAAATACTCTATGATGCGATCTTTGATTTCATCCATTCCATAATGATCATGATCTAAAACTTTTTGTGCTTTTTTAAGATCATAAGAGTCTTTTGTATAAATACCCCAAGGTAGATCCAACATTAAATCTAAATGATTATACACTACCGAATAGTCGGGCGTAGTAGGATGCATGCGTTCTAACTTTTCTATTCCTTTTTTAAATAAATCTTTGGCTGCTTCGGTCCATTGTACTTGCTCAGCTCTTTTTTGTAGATCTTTTATTTCCCGTTCATTGGCATCGCCCAATTCATCTTTGATGGATTTTAACTGCTGCTGCAAAAAATACTCTCGTTGTTGTTTATCAATTTCACCCCTCGTTTTATTGGTGATTTCATTTTTGAGCTCAGCTAATTGCAATTCGCTTTGTAATAAGTTCAATAATTTTTCTGCACGTAATCGGATATCGTCTTCTTCCAGTAAACTTTGTTTGTCTAATAATTTAGCATTAATGTTAGACGCAATATAGTGTACTAAAAAAGAGTAGTTTTCTATATTGCGCAGCATAATAGCTGCTTCTGGAGGCAGGGTATTCGTTTGTTGAATTATTTTTTCTGCATAGTCTTTAATAGAGCCTACTAAAGCATCAAAATTGGCATCTTCTTTTGGAAAGTGATCTTCTTTATAGGTAATTTTTGCCTTAAAATAAGGGTCTGTTTCTGTAAATTCATTGATTTGAAAACGAATTTTACCCATGATAAAAAGGGTAATGTTGCCATCGGGCATTTTTATCATTTTTACAATTTTGGCCAAGGTGCCTACATGAAACATGTCATCGGTTTCAGGGTCTTCAAAATTGCCGTCTTTTTGAGCAACCACACCTATCCATTTGTCTTTTTTATTGGCTTGTGTAATGGCTAGAATAGATTTTTCTCTAGAAACGGTTATGGGTAATACTACGTTAGGGAATAGTACTGTGTTACGTAGGGCAATGATCGGTAAATTGTCGGGCAAGCTTTTACGCTCTTCGTCATTCATTTCTTCTTCACCCATAGGAAGTACGGGTAAAAATTCAATGTCTTGTTCATTCTGTTGCAATAGCATAGGTATATATTTTTCAGACAAACTGTCTTTATTAATGAATTTAAATAGTTGTTATTTTCTTCTTTATTATGTTCAATTATTATGCCAAAGGCTAAAAACTGAAAAATTAGCAGATATTTTGCAAGTTTACATTTAAATAATCAAAACGCATGTTCTATTTTTGTAAAAATTAGTTCATTATTATTAAAAAAGTTATCCTATGAAAAAAACGTTATTGGTAAGTTCGCTTTTTATAAGCACATTGGCAAATGCCCAAACAAAAAAAGAGTTACATGCATCAAAATGGCATTATGCATCGCAATTAGATGGTTCTATTTTTTCCACTGCTATTACCAGTGGTACAAATTCAGGAGATCCAATTATGAGATACGCCCCCTTTTTCAATATTGGCCATACGATTCACAATGAATTTAATAATTATAGTGGTGCCATACTTGGTGTGGGCATAAAGAATATTGGTTTTATTGAGAAGCGAGGGGATACTACATTCAAAAAACGCGTATACGCTTTTGGAGTAAATGCTGCTTTAAAATTTGGGGATATGAAAACGAATCGATTTGGATTTATTGGCGCAGGTGTCGATTTGCCATTTAACTATAAAGAAAAGCAATTTGTTAATCGTTCGGA
>CAIWHF010000099.1 GCA_903912405.1 uncultured Bacteroidota bacterium
AATAAGTTCTTTTAATTGATCTATTGGTATGTTCTGAATGTGTGGTTTGCCTATGGTATCTAATAATATAAAATCAATGCCTTTGTCGGTACTTTTTTTATCATGCTTTACCATACTGTCAATAAGATCGTTTGAAAAAGTAATTTGCGTTGGTAATTGATATTGCTGTAAGAGGTTTTTAATTTTTATAGTATTAGCAGGGTCAAATTTTCTAAGCGTTTCAGAAAGTTTGCAGGCATATAAAATGCCCAATCCTACTGCTTGTCCATGCGGAATAGTATGTGACTTTTCAATTGCATGGCCTATTGTATGTCCGAAGTTTAATAATTTACGTACATGACTTTCTTTGAAATCAGCCATGACCATTTTATTTTTAGTACTTACGCAATGTTGAATAAGCGCATCAATTTTATGAATATCTTTTTGGTAATCTTCTATAGTATGCATAAAGAGCATATCAAAAAAACGAACATCACTTAAACACGCATACTTTATAATTTCTCCAAAACCATTTTTAAATTCATCTATAGGTAGGCTATTTAAGAAAGCATAGTCCATTAAAAGGAATGAAGGCAAATTGAAGGTTCCAATTAGATTTTTCTGTTCGCCAAAATTGATACCGTTCTTGCCTCCAATAGAAGCATCAACCATGCTAAGTAGGGTAGTAGGAACAAATCCAAATTCGATACCTCTCATGTATATAGCGGCAACAAAACCAGTGATATCAGAGACTACTCCACCGCCAACACCAACTAATAGGGTTTGTCTGTTGGCGTTAAGTACCAATAATTGATGAATGATAAAATCTATGGTTGACCAACATTTACTTGCTTCACCCGAAGGGATGAGAATATAAGGGCTTGCTTTGAATAAAGAAGTGTGTTTTTCAAAAACACAAGCATCTATTAGGTATATTATTTGCTTATCCTTCGCAATGGAAGCAATAGTATGAAAAGGTTCATTAATAAAATAATTAACCTGCTTGCCATCAAAAGATTCACAATATTGCATACAACCTATTTTTGTAAAGTTACTAGAAACTAATGGTAATTAGAAGGCGCTAATGGATATAAAAAAAGGAGCCTAAGCTCCTTTTTATTATTTATTATTTACATGTTACAAAGCGATTGTTAAGTTCTTCCCAGTTTACTAAATTCCAAATAGCCGCTAAATAGTCTGCTCTTCTATTTTGATAATGTAAATAGTAAGCGTGTTCCCAAACGTCTATTCCAAAAATTGGTTGGCATTTGCACTCAGCAAGGTCCATTAGTGGATTGTCTTGATTGGGTGTAGAGCAAATAGCTAGTTGGCCATCTTTAACACCTAACCATGCCCAGCCGCTTCCAAAACGGGTTGCGCCAGCCGCATTCATTTGTTCTTTCAATGCATCTACCGATCCAAATGTGGAATTGATAGCATCTGCTAAAGCACCTACAGGTGTGCCGCCAGCATTAGGTTGTAATGCCATCCAGAATTGTGTATGATTATAATGGCCGCCACCATTGTTTCTTACTGCTGCAGGGAATTTAGAAATAGCACCCATTAAGCTAATGATATCCATGTTTTCAGCTTCCGTACCAGCAATTGCTTTATTTAAATTATCTACATAAGCTTGGTGGTGCTTAGTATGATGAATGGTCATCGTTAAGGTGTCGATATGAGGCTCTAAAGCGTTGTATGCATAAGGTAATGCAGGTAAAGTATGTGTCATGATGTTTGTTTTTAGAATGCAAATATAAGCCTTAAAATTTAGTACAAATGCTAAAAATAATACAACTCATAGAATTATTAATGCTAGCAATAGGCACATTGATGCCATCTATAGTATAGGGCTGCTCTTGGCTATAGTTTTTAGTTAATACATAAGCGGCATCTAAATAAATTTGATCAAAACGAAGACCAAATCCAAGGGCATACTTGATGCTTGAAAAATTTCTTTCTGAAGTTTTATTAGGATTGCCTACGAGATTAATACCAGCTCTAAACATTTTATTTTCAAGTCTCCATTCTGCGCCCACTCTATAATTTTGCGTGTTTTTGTAGATCGTGGAGATTTTATTATTTACAGCCGTCTGATACGATGCATATTCACTACTGTATTTAAATCGCATATTTGTATAGTTCACATTTTCAATGTCTACACTTACAAATCCATTTTTGTTTAAAAAATAGGCAGCGCTCGCAATAAATTTATTAGGGGTTATTAAGGTGTAACTAAAATTATTGTCCTTGTCGGGCTGTGCAGTAGTGTTTGGCCCTGTAAGATCATTATACTTGATTTTTAAGTTTTCGGTATTCGTTTGTAGTTTAACTGCGTAAAGGTCATTCATAGCAAAGCTAGATCCGGTATGGTAGGCAAAACCTAATCGTATCTGATCGTTTAATTTTATAATACTGCCCATTTTTAAATTAATACCTGTGCCGCTAGTGTTCAATTTCTCGGTGAACGTAAAGTTGTCAAAATCATTATTGGTATTGCCAGAGGCGTCTTTTTCTGTAAAGATTCTTGTAGCAGTGTAGTTTATAGAAGGAATGCCTATGGTGGCGCCTAACATCAATACATTATTGTAATTGCCACCAAAAGAAAGCACAATTTCATTCATGTTGCCACTTTGCGTATACGTTTTTGTTTGCGTAAGGGGCATGCCAGGAGTTACTACCGATTGAAACAGACCAGCTGAATTTTTATTTATTAAATAGGTTTGGTATCCTAAATATTGTGGAGAGTAGCCATCAACGGTATTAGTATTGTTGGCACCATTACTAAAATAACTACTGCCAGAATTGCTATTATTTGAACCCGAATAGGCATAGTTTACATTAAAATCATTGACTCTGTTATATCCTATCGCGAAACCTGTTGACACCCAAGAAGTTTGTTCGTTATTTTCAGCTGCCTTAGATATGAATACCAGTCCGAGGGTGTTTACATTAAATTTGGTATTAGTTGTAACACTGGAATTGTTTTGAAATTCCCCTTTAGTAGTATTGATTTTTAAACTTGGTGAAAATACAAATTCACTTTTTCTATAAAGACCAATGCCTGCTGGGTTATAGCTTAGTCCACCAAAGTCGGCTCCAATAGCTCCATTGGCATTGCCGTAACCTGCACTTCGTGCATTGCCATATAATTGCGTTTGACTATAACGCAAGGCATCTAGCTCATTTTGAGCCATTGCAAAATGACAGCAAAGCAGTAAGCTAATACTGTTGATTATAATTTTTTTCATAAACACTATTGCATTATCGAGGTCTAAATCCGCCACCGCCACTATTGCCACCGCCACCTGGGTTGCCCATATCTCTTGGTCTTTGTTCTATTGGTCGTTCAAATCGTCTTGGTTCAGCTGCTGGTGCAGGTGAAGAAGGCTTGAAATTATCTTGGTTTCTTTGTTCATTAAATCTCGGACTTGGCTGCGCTTGCTGAATTGGATTGCTTCTATACGGTTGTTCGTTGTTGTAATAACGATCTTGTCGTGAAGGCGGATTTTGATTGGGCGTAGCAATAGGCTGATTTCTATCGGGTGTCTGGTAATTGCCGCTATTATTTCTGAAATCTCTATTGATGGGATTATTGTTGAGGTTGTTATAGCCACTTCTATTATTATCTAATGGAGTTTGATTAGATCCATTTTCCATCACGCGATTTCCGTTATCGGGATTGCTCATTTTAAACCCACTACGAGGACCATTATTAATGCCACTTAAGGTGTAATTATTGCGTGCAAAATCATTACGCACTCTGTAACTGCCATTCATGGAGCCATGAGGTCCGTATTGATAATTGTTATTGTTTCCATTATTGCCAGGGTAATAATTATTATAATGGTAATTATTCATGCCATAGTAATAGCCATCCCAGAAGCCGTTCGTGTAAAAATTGGAACCCCAATAACCTGAATAATAGGGGTAGCTGTAGCAAGAAAAACCATGGTATCCATACCAGGTATTCCACGACCAATTAGAACTCCAATAAGGTCCGTAACTATAGCTTATTTGGTTTTGATAAAATCGATTGTAACTCCAATAAGGATCTACCCAATAGGGGTTATACCAATAGGGGTTGATATAAAAGCTGTAGTAACTTTGATTGTAAAACGGGGTATTAAATCTGCGTAGGTTGCTAGCATAATAATAATCGTCATTGTCATCGTAGTCTACATAGGCTTCATCGTCATAGTTCTGATTGTTCGATGACGAATTATTGAAAGCATTGTTATTGTTATACGAGCTGGTAGAGTAATAAACCGAATTAGTCGTGTTTTGAGTAGCGCTTGAAGTATTATTATTTTTTTTCTGCTTTAATTTAGCGTTAGTCGCATCTGTACTGTTGAAATAAATGTCATCCTCATCAGTAGGGGTGTTCTGAGCAAAACTAGTGATGCTTAATAAAAACAAGCAACACAAAAGGGTGAATGATGATCGTTTCATAAAAATTAGGTTTTAGGTACAAACTGCTAAATGGAAATTAAGTACTTTTGCAAATACTATCACATAAAAGTACAACATAAACACTTTAATTAGACTAATGAGTAAGACATTAACAACTCGTAAACAAGATTATTCGCAATGGTATAATGAACTAATTCTCAGAGGGGGATTGGCCGATCATTCTGCTGTAAGGGGCTGTATGGTCATAAAACCATACGGATATGCCTTGTGGGAAAACATGAGAGATGAATTGGACCGTCAGTTTAAGGCTACAGGTCATCAGAATGCTTACTTTCCTTTATTTATCCCAAAGAGTTTTTTAAGTAAAGAGGCGGCTCACGTAGATGGCTTTGCTAAAGAATGTGCGGTGGTTACCCATTATCGTTTAAAGAATGATCCAAACGGAAAAGGTATTATTGTTGATCCTGAAGCAAAATTGGAAGAAGAGTTAATCGTTCGTCCTACTTCAGAAACAATCATTTGGAGTACCTATAAAAACTGGATACAATCATACCGAGATTTGCCGCTATTAATTAATCAATGGGCTAATGTAGTACGTTGGGAAATGCGTACACGTTTATTTTTACGTACGGCTGAATTTTTGTGGCAAGAAGGGCATACAGCACATGCAAGTAAAGAAGAGGCAATTGAAGAGACAGAACGCATGCTAGATGTGTATGCTAATTTTGCTGAAGAGTATATGGCCTTACCCGTAATTCGCGGTATTAAAAGTCCGAACGAGCGTTTTGCTGGAGCAGAAGAAACTTATTGTATCGAAGCCTTAATGCAAGATGGTAAAGCATTGCAGGCAGGTACTTCTCATTTCTTGGGACAGAATTTTGCAAAAGCATTTGATGTGAAATTCTCCACTAAAGACAATACAGAAGAGTATGTATGGGCTACCTCTTGGGGCGTGTCTACGCGTTTAATTGGAGCATTGGTGATGGCACATAGTGATGATGAAGGTTTAGTATTGCCTCCGAAAATAGCGCCGATACAAGTGGTGTTTGTGCCTATTTATAAAGGGCCTGATTCTAAACCAGCGATTGATGCTAAGATTAAAGAACTGGCAAAACAACTACAAGCTAAAGGCGTGCGCGTGAAAATGGATTTAGATGATGCTGCACGACCAGGCTGGAAATTTGCTGAGTATGAAATGCAAGGAATTCCTGTGAGAATAGCATTAGGTGCTCGTGATATGGAAAATAATCAAGTGGAAGTGGCACGCAGAGATACTAAAGAAAAGCAAGTGATGAGTATGGATGATTTAGACAGCCATATTGTTGATTTGCTATCGGCTATTCAAAATAATTTATTTGATCGTGCACAACAATTCAGAACAGCCATGACCACGGAAGTAACTACTTGGGAGGAATTTGTGGATGTTTTAGACAATAAAACGGGTTTTGTTTCAGCGCACTGGGATGGCACTCCAGAGACAGAAGAAAAAATAAAAGAATTGACGAAGGCAACGATTCGTTGCATTCCGTTGAATAATAAATTGGAAGCAGGTAAATGTATCTTAACGGGTAATCCGTCTACGCAACGTGTATTATTTGCAAGAGCGTACTAGTCCATTTTTAAATAATCATTATTAAAACCAAAAGGTAGTAGATGGGTAGCATCTGCTACCTTTATTATTTCATCTAATGGACTGCACATATATACGGCAATAGGAGATTTTTGCCAATGTTGAATTTCGGCTATAGTTTGGCGGCATATGCCACATGGCGATAGGGGGTCTTGCTTTTCGCTTGCTGATTGATAGGTAATGATAATAGCTATTACCTTGCGTTCATGATCGCTCATATCTAAAGTGGATAAAGCCGCTCGTTCCGCACAAATTCCTGCCGGGTAGGCCGCATTTTCATGATTTGATCCCGTGATGTAGGTATTGTCATCAAGTAAAACAGCACAGCCTACTTTGAAATGTGAATAGGGTGCATAAGCCTTTGCACAGGCATCTTTTGCGAGAGCCACTGCTTTCGATATGGATGGTGCAAGATCTTTAAGCAGGCAGCGCTCGAAGGTAAATGAATAAGTAGGCATAGTTTATTTTTATTGGATTAACCAAATGCCAAAACGGCAAAGTAAGATACCTACAACAATGCTTGCAATAGTATAGAGCATGGCATAGTAACTGAGTGTATTCTTTATTAAATATACATTTTCTAAAGCGAAACTAGAAAAAGTAGTGAAGCCTCCGCAAAATCCCGTAGCTAATAAAAGCCACAATAGTTGATGTTGTTGTACATTCTTTTGTAAAAAGCCAGTTAACACGCCTATTAGAAAACAGCCTGTGATATTAATTAAAAAAGTAGCCCAAGGAAAAGAAAAGCTATTCCCTTTTTGAATCCACATGCCAATTAAATAACGCAAAGTGCTTCCTATAAAACCACCAGATCCTACAAGTAAAATTGATTTCCACATGACTAAAACATATCGTTTAAAGTGAAAAGTTCATGTTGTTTAATGACTTTTTCTGTTTGTTTCAAGGAGCATAATTCATTAACAGCATCGTGCTCAAAAAATAA
>CAIWHF010000100.1 GCA_903912405.1 uncultured Bacteroidota bacterium
CGAACGATACCTGTTGCAGATGCATAGGTTTCTAAACAACCTTTACGGCCGCAACCACACAATCTACCATCTCTTACTGCAATCATATGACCAAGTTCACCTGCAAATCCATCATGACCATAGATAAGCTTCCCGTTAGCAACAATACCACTTCCCACACCCGTACCTAAGGTAACCATGAAAAAATCATTCAATCCCTTAGCCGCACCATAGGTCATTTCACCAATGGCTGCCGCATTAGCATCATTCGTGATGACCACATTCATATTTAGGGCTTCTTTCAATAATTTACTTAAAGGAATAATGCCCTCCCATGGTAAATTTGGTGCAAAGGCAATTTCACCCGTATAAAAATTTGCATTGGGAGCACCAACGCCTGCCCCTACTATTGATCGATGACCAACCTCTTTAATAATAGGCTCAATTGCAGCGCATAAAGCTTCAATATAGAGTCCAATACTAAGATGACCTTTTGTAGGTATAGTACCTTTATGGGTGATTTGACCTCTGCGATCTACAAAACCAAAAGCGGTATTGGTACCACCAATATCAATGCCCAGCGCTAATGTTGGATTCATTTGCATGTCCTTGTTTAATTAAAATTCTTTTTACTAAAACAGCAAACAAGCCTAAGTAAGCAAAGCAAACTACAGCTACCCAATAAGATTGATGTATACCAATAGCTGGCATATCGGCTAATTTACCTTGTAATGGTGGAATAATAGCACCACCTAATATCATCATAATCAAAAATGCAGAGCCTTGAGAGGTGTATTTTCCCAATCCTGTAATCGATAGCGCAAAAATGCAAGGCCACATGATAGAACAAGCTAAACCTCCACTTATAAATGCATAAACAGCTATTTCACCTTTAGTAAACAAGCCAATAAGCATCGCTATAATACCTATAATGGAGAATACTAACAATGTTTTAGAGGGGTTTTGATTACCTACAAAAAAACCAATGACTAATACAAAAATGCATGATGCATAGGGATACATAGAAGAAACATCGGTTCCTCTAACTTGATTTACAAAAAGAATTACTGCAAAGGCAATGAAGGGAACTACAATAGTAAGTACTTTAAAAATAGCATCTGAGATTTTGAAAGCACTAATAGCCCCTGTCCAACGACCAATCATCAAACTGCCCCAATAGAGCGAAATGAATGGAGCAATCATGGATTCATTGAATCCACCCATTGCTGGTTCTTTTAATAAGGCACCCATATTAGATTGTATAGAAACTTCTACACCTACATAAGTGAAAATAGCTAACATACCCAACACTAATTGTGGGTATTTTAAGGCTCCAGTACCGGGTTCAAATGCTTCATCTGATTTGATATTAGGTAGTTTTTTAGAGAAATAAAGAAACGCTGCAACTAACACAAAAACAGCTGCTAAAATTAGATATAGTGTTTTGATAGCATCAATAGAAGTACCAGAACCATCATTATTTTTAAGCGAACCGAATAAGAAATAACTAACGATAATTGGCCCTAATGTTGTTCCTAAGGAATTGATACCACCAGTAAAATTTAATCTATGTGCTCCCGATTCGCTCGGACCTAATGCAACCACAAATGGATTAGCACAGGTTTGCTGCAACGAGAAGCCCAAAGCAACAATGAAAAAAGCAGATAGTATAAAGTTAAAAGAACCACTATTAACGGCAGGAATAATAGCTAATGCACCTATTACAGATAACAATAAACCAATTACAATACCATTTTTGAATCCTATTCTATTAAGGATATCAATTTTTAAAACTTGTGAAGCTAAATACAAAATTACAGAGCCCATGAAATAGCCACCATAAAAGGTAAAGTCTATTAATTGAGATTGAAATTGGGACAATTGGAAATGCGATTTACAAAATGGAATAAAAATCCCATTGGAAGCAGCAACAAATCCCCAAAAGAAAAATACGGTTATAATGGTACCTAATGCACCGGTGTTAGTTTTAGTTTGTTCCATATAAATTGTAATTTTTTGTAAGATATAAAATCAAATTAATAAATAAAACTCTTTGAGCATAAAAAAAGCGCATCTAAGAATGCGCTTTTTAAGTATATTTTTACGAGACTTTAACCCGGAATACGAGACATGTATTTCCCCATTTCATTCAATTGATCTACTACTTGTTTGTTGGTAGGTTTGCTTGATTTAGCTTTTGCATAGTACATTTTAGCACTCTTAAATTCTCTTCTTTGTACAGCTATACTTGCTAATTGAATATAAGCTGTAGCTGTGTTGTCGGCATCTGGCAAGCCTAATTTAACTGCTTTTTTTAAATATTCTACTGCTTCTTTTGTATTGCCTTTTTTGTAGGAAATAGAACCTAATTGTAAATAGGCTGTTCCTTCAAATCCTTTCTCTGTTATACCAGCATTGATGCTTTTTTTCAAATCAGTCTCCGCCTGATCTAAATTATCCGACATTGTTGAGAAATTAGCTTGAAGCATATAGTAGGAAGATCGAACTGGTTTGTAAAGCCATTCAGGTTTTTTAACTTTATCTAATAGCGCTTTTGCTCCCTCCATGTCACCATCTTCAACAAATTTCTGAATCAAAGACATTGGTCCAATTAGATAATGAGCAGCTATCATTAAAATACCTACTAAAAGGAAAATCCATGCAATCCACCAAGTGACAGCAAAACCAATATAAAAACCAAGAACTAACAAAAGAATTGCTAATGGGATTCTGTTAAAAACTAAAAATTTACGCATGACCTGATCAAATACTTTAATGAATCACAAATATATAGTTATAAACGGTAGTTTACAAGAATCAAGCATTCAAAATATATATAAATACTACCTTTGCATAGTATGATTGAAAATACACCATCTGAAAATTGGTTTGAAACCTGGTTTGCCTCGCCTTATTATGCTATGTTGTACGCTCATAGAGATGATAAAGAAGCGGAAGTATTTATTGATAATGTTTTACAATATCTAACGCTCAATGTGCCTGCAAAAATATTAGATATTGCTTGTGGGGAAGGTAGGCATGCTACTTATATAGCTAGCAAGGGCTATGATGTGCTGGGTATTGATTTGTCTAAAAGAAGCATTGATATAGCTAAACATAAACAACATCAAAATCTACAATTTTCTGTAGAAGATATGCGTACTATTGTAAAAGCTCAATATTTTGATATTGTTTTCAATTGTTTTACAAGTTTTGGTTATTTCGAAGCGCATGACGAAAACCAAATGGTAGCCGATGCATTTGCTGCTCAATTGAAGGAAGGTGGCTACTTAATATTTGATTTTTTAAATATTCATAAAATTATTAGAAAGTTAGTACCTCAGGAACTTACAACAATAAATAATATCACATTTAGCATCACTAGAAGAATAGAAAATGGGTTTATTATAAAAACTATTAAGGTAGCTGACCCTGAGCATGGGGAAAGAGCTTTTACAGAAAAAGTTGCAGCCCTGGATAAAAATAATATTGCTCATTTTTTTAAAAAGGCTGGACTAAAATTAGAAGCTGTTTTTGGAAATTATTTATTACAAGAATATAATGAAGAGGAAAGCGACCGCTTAATATATATATTTAAAAAATAATTATGAGTAAAATAGATAAATTACTTAAACTAGACCATAGCATTTGGGTTAAGCTTAATAATGAGTGGCATTTTAGAATGTTTGATGAAATAATGCCAATTTTGAGAAATCAATATACATGGGCGCCTGTTTATGCCTTTTTATTGTTTTTCTCAATATGGAAATTTGGGAAAAAGGGTTTGTTATGGAGTTTAGCTTATTTTATAACTTTTGCTTTGTGTGATTTTATTAGTGCGGGAATAATCAAAGAAGCCGTTATGCGTTTAAGACCTTGTAATGATCCTATTGATGCTTTACATATGAGATTGTTAGTTGAATGCGGAAGCGGTTATAGCTTTCCATCTTCACATGCTACCAATCATTTTGGAATGTCATTATTTTTATATTTCACCTTTGGAACCTTTTACAAATGGATAAAACCTATTGTACTTATTTGGGCTGCACTTGTAGCTTATGCACAAGTATATGTAGGCGTTCATTACCCAATTGATGTAGTCACAGGAGCATTTATAGGTAGCATAATAGGCTATATGGTAGCAAAGCTTTTTAATAAGTTTGTAGCGCTAAAAAGCTATTAAAATTAGAGTGCATTTAATGCTTCTTTAGAGCTATCCAATTCAAAATAACTATTTAGCACTTTTATATTTTCTTTATCTACTATTTGATTATTTATACTTTTAATATAGTCGAGTCGCGTACTTTCGAATAAAAATAACTTAATGATTTCTTCTACCTGAACGGTATTTAATTGCCTTGCATTGCAAAGGGCTACTGCTTTTTTTAATTTCTCTACATCAGCACTTTGCTCATTTATGCTGAGTTTAATTTGTGTTAACTCTGAAGCACTTAGAAAGGAGTAATTTTTATTAGCTTGTTTATCCGCATTCATAACATTTTGACCTGAATAGGAATAAAATACTTCAGACGCTTCTTTTTCTTTTACATCCATAGAATTAATAAAAGGATCTATTGTACAATTGTATTGAATAGCATCGTAGGTTCTTATAGTGCCATTATATATTTCTGTTAATTTTTCACCTGGTCGAGTAGAAAATGGCTCAGCCATATATACCTGTATAATATGCTTACCTTCAGGTATTTCTGCAACGGTTACTGTTCTAGCAATCTTATTAAAAAATCGGTTATCAATTTTTAATTTCAATAAGCAATTGTCAGAGGAATGAAAACGCATAATACTACCCTCTTTTTTCTGCTGAGCAAAAGTTGTTATTAGATAAAAAAAACAGATTAATAGTAAAGATGATTTCATAAGTAAGATTTTAAGATATTAAAAAAGCGGCAATAATGCCCGTTGCAACTCCTGCATTTAGTGATTCTGCACCACCAATTTTTGGAATAGTAATGGGATGAGTTGCAAAAGGAATCAAATCAGATGCAATTCCTTTAGATTCATTGCCAATTAATATAACTCCTGGGGGTTTGGGATGGATAGTAAACAAATTGTTTCCTTCAAGTAACGCAGCATAAACTGGTAAGGTATTAGTAGTAAAATATTCTTGAAAGTCCATATATTGAACACCTACTCTAAGATGAGCCCCCATTCCTGATTGTATAACTTTA
>CAIWHF010000101.1 GCA_903912405.1 uncultured Bacteroidota bacterium
ATGAATGGTAATGCCGGAGATTGTGGTTGTTTTGGAAATGCATTTAGTATGAGCCCATTAGCTAGTTTAGGAAAGAACTTGCTTTTAATGTTATTTTTATTCGTAATAAAAAAATCGAGCTGTTATAATTGGAGCAATGCGCTTATAAGCTTAGCATTAGGCATGCTTTGTTTGGCAGTCCCTTTTATCAGCAATCCACTTCAAACATCCTTTAAAGAAAGAACCCTTAATTTAGTTCCCCTTTCTGCTAGAGTAGCCCCTACCTTACTAGATTCAATCAAGAAAGAAAGACGTATTATTGCCTTTTTAAGCCTAGGTTGCCCTCATTGTAGAAATGCTGCCAAACTGATTCATCAACTTCAGCATACGCAAAAGAACACCTCTTTTCTTTTGATCTTAAACGGACCAGATGAATTAAGAATCGATTTCTTTAAAGAAACAAAGGCCAATAATGTTCCCTTTTTATACTATAACAATGATCCAAAAGGTTTTGAAGCTATGGCCGGACCTTATGTTCCTAGTATTTATTGGGTAGAAAATGGAATTATCAAAAGAGAAACCAATTATTTAGAGCTCGACGAAAAAGCCGTAAAAAAATGGTTTTATAAAAACAACTAATTATGAATACGAATGAGGATTGGGATGAGGAAGAAATAGATAATGTAGAAGGTGCCCAAAACGACACCTTATATATCATGCACGAATTGGAGGTTACGAAAGGCCAAGAGTCGATGCGTATCGACAAGTATTTAATGATAAGAATAGAAGGTGCAACGCGCAATAAAATTCAAAAGAATATTGACGATAATTACGTGCTTGTCAATAATGAGCCTATTAAAGCTAACTATAAAGTACGCCCTTTTGACAAAATCACGATTTATGACCACCGCACTCCAGAGCAAACAGAAGTAGTGCCAGAAAACATTCCATTAAATATCGTTTACGAAGATGATCACTTGATGATTGTCAACAAACCAGCAGGCATGGTTATACATCCTGGTTGTGGTAATTACTCCGGTACATTAGTAAATGGTTTAGCCTATTACCTTCAAGATCATGACGGTGATATTCCTAGTCTGCCACGTGTGGGTTTAGTGCACCGAATAGACAAAGACACCAGCGGTATTGTCGTGATTGCAAAGACTCCAGAAGCTATGGTTGAGCTCTCTAAACAATTTAAAGACCATACCGTACACAGACGTTATATTGCTTTGGTTTGGGGTAATTTTGAAGAAGACGAAGGCACCATTAATTTACATGTTGGCAGACACCAACGATTTAGGAAAATTATGGCCACCTACCCAGATGGATCTTCAGGAAAAGAAGCCATTACGCATTATAAAATTCTCAAGCGCTATAATTATGTGAGTTTATTAGAATTGCGTTTAGAAACAGGAAGGACCCACCAGATTCGGGTACATATGCAATCTAAAGGTCATCCTTTATTTAACGACGCCACCTATGGTGGTAATAGAATTGTAAAGGGCACCGTATTTACAAAATATAAGCAGTTTGTAGAAAATTGTTTTAAAATTATCCCAAGACATGCTTTACATGCTAAAGAACTAGGGTTTATACATCCAAGCACCAAAGCATATATGCAATTCAATTCTGATTTGCCAAATGATATACTGCAAGCGATTGAACGCTGGGACACGTATGTGAAAGGCATGACCGATCAATTAAAAAATCAATTAAATGGCGAATAATAAAAAATAAGCTGTTTGAGGTTTTTAATAAAATAATATTGTAAATTTGTGCTACAAAAACATACTACTATGATACTTTCAAATATAAACTCGCAATTATTAATCTCTATGCCAAGTGGCGGTGAGTGGATTTGGCTATTAGTAATCGTTATCGTTTTATTCGGCGGTAAAAAAATACCTGAGTTAGCAAGAGGCATTGGAAAAGGAATTCGTGAATTTAACGATGCTAAAGAAGGCGTAAAAAACGAGATTGAAAACGGCATGAAAGAGCCCAAAGAAAATAAATAAATTATCCAATAAATCTTATTAGCTCTTTACTTTGTAAAGAGCTTTTTTTTCCTATCTACATAACCAATATGTCTTTTAACAAGGTCTTCATCACTGTTGTTCTTTGCTTGCTTTGTATTTCTGCAATAGCAAACAATAAGCATGCAGTAAGAAAAACAACAAAAAAAAGACCCTCTCTACAATTAGCTAAGGAATCAAATCTAGAGAAGCTAAAAACGGCGGACACCCTTAATGAGAATAGAAAAAAATTAAAAACCTATTGCGCCCCTTTTATTTTATATGCCCCTTCTATAAATTCAAGTAAAAATTATGTTAGAGTACCATTGGCTGGACAGAAAGAGTATTTTGGCAACAAAACCCCTTTTGTCAATCAATTTGTGGTGGATTACTTTAACTACAACGCTAAAACACTTAGCGTTGTACATGAAAGAAGCATGAAACAATTTCCGCTAATTGATCATGTATTCACCAAACATAATCTTCCTAAAGAATTAAAATACTTAGCCGTAATAGAATCTGCCTTAAACAACAAAGCCGTTTCTCCTGTTGGCGCTGTTGGCCCATGGCAATTTATGAGCTCCACAGCAAATTTATTTGGACTAAAAACAAGTGCCCGTAGAGATGATCGAAGGGATTGGTTTAAATCAACGGAAGCAGCAGCTAAATACTTAAGCTATTTATATGAAAAGTATAACGACTGGCTTTTGGTTATTGCCGCCTATAATAGTGGCCCTACCCCAGTATCGAGAGCTATAGAGCGAACCGGAAGCACCAACTTTTGGGATATTAAAAAACAATTACCATTAGAAACACAAGGTCATGTGCTCGCATTTATTGCTACGGCAAGTATTTTTGAAAAACTAAGTCCTTTTATCCCTAAAGGATCCATACCGGAAAATATATTTGATAGTTTAAATCAGCAAGCAACAAAAACTGCTAAAAAAGAAACCCCAAAATCTAAATTTACGGAGGAGGAGCTCAAACGTATGCAATTAATAAGGATTTCAGAACCTATCAGTCTTGAAATTATGGCAGAAATCTTAAAAACGGATGCTCGTCAACTGGAACGATGGAATGACGATTTATTCCTCCAGCTCAACAAACCTGGCGACAAAACCTATTGGCTAAGGCTTCCTAAAGACAAAATTGATACCTTTTTAAGTAATAAAGAGGAAATTATTCGCAGATCGAAACAATTTTTTGGAGAAATAAGGAGTTAATTCAATATTTTTTTGAATTTTTAATAATTATGCATACCTTTGTGCACTAAAAAATAGCAAAATTAAATTAAATGGCAAATCATAAAGCAACAAAGAAAGACATTCGTCAAAGTGCAAAACGTCGTGATCGTAATCGTTATTATGGTAAAACTACTCGTAATGCCATCCGCAGTCTTTTATCTTTAAAAGATAAAAAAGAAGCACTTGAAGCTATGCCTAAAGTAGTATCTATGATTGATAAATTAGCAAAACGCAATGTTATTCACAGAAACAAAGCTGGTAATTTAAAATCTGGTATCGTAAAACGTGTGAATGTTTTAGCATAAGCTAACTCAACAATATTTTAAAAAAGCGATTCATTAGAATCGCTTTTTTTATTTTAAATAAATCTCTGTAGCTCCAAAGCCAAAATTTTGTTGCCAATTATTATTAAAGCTCTTTACATGTGCATTGCATTTGAGCAAGTCATGTAGTCGATCCTTTAATACGCCTTCTCCTACCCCATGAATAATAGTAATTCGATCTTTATTTGCCGTATATGCATGCTCTACTGCATGCATAGCATGCTTTAATTGTAGTTGAAGAATTTCTGCATTATGCATTCCTTTATAATTTGGCACTAGCTTTTCAATATGTATATCAATCACGTCGGGTAAATAATAATGTTCATACCCTTTATTTTGAACATGCTTAGCACGTTGTGCCCCTATCTTTAAATACTTAATACTTGATTCTTTGGGCTGTGCATCATCTATTTTTACTGCTCGTTTATTTTGCCACAACGCATACTGAAAAGAAGGAATGCCTTGTATTTTACTCTCATGCAGATGTTGAGCCAATTTCTTAGTGTTTAACTTAAGCTGCAGTTCGGCATACCCCCTATTTTTAAACTCATCGAGATGGTAAACTATGATGGTAAAATTAGGGTTAGCGCTAATCGCTTCGAAATCAAGATCGTGCACATAAAAAGATTGATTATTAAAGACTTGACTTTGTAATTTAAAATCAACAAAATGATTCGCTACTTTATAATCAAAGGAAACATCTTGTTGCAAACCATTCAGTAAGTATACTTTAACCTTGTACACTTGTTCTTCCATTGCATGGAGTTGATACTGGGGTATAAATAACAAGTGAAAGCCTGGCTGAATTTCTGGGACAATAAAATCCTTTTCTAATGGCAACTCTTGAAGCGTCTTTTTTTCTGTATTTTTTTTCTGCGTGAACCAATGCAAATATGGATGATCTATTTCGTCTAGGAATATAGGAAATACGGTGTCTTCAAAAATAACTTCCACCATAGACGAACTGATAATACTATATACTTCAGCTTCTTCCATAGTTCTTTTGAGCAATACCTTATCTCCAATTGAAAATTTCATATTTAGGCATTCAAAAAAGTTAATAATTGCTGAACAGCTATTGCTCTATGACTTAATTTATTTTTAATATCCATTGGCAATTGTGCAAAGCTTTCTTGATAACCTTCTGGAACAAAAATTGGATCGTAGCCAAAACCATCTTCTCCCATCGGACTATTTGCAATACGCCCATCTACATTACCTTCAAAATAATGCACCTGTCCATCCCATATCAAACAAAGTATGGCTTTAAAGTATGCTTCTCTTTGCGCTACACCATCCAGCTCTTCCAACACTTTATTGATATTCTTCTGGTCTGTTCTAGGATGACCTCCATAATATGCACTGTGCACGCCAGGAGCTCCATTGAGTGCATGTATGCACAATCCACTATCATCAGACAATACCGGCAATTGAGTAGCTTTAAAAATGGTTACGGCTTTTATAAGTGCATTTTCATGAAAGGTATCAAAAGGTTCATCAATCTCTTCCGTCCAATTAATATCATTTAAAGAGATAATTTCTATGTTGGGTAACAAGAGTTGCATTTCTTTCAATTTACCCTTATTGTTGGTTGCAAAAATTAATTTTTTCATTTCAACTATAAAAAAACACGGCCTTAGCCGTGTTATGATTTTTATTTTATTAAAGATTTAAAAACCGACTCGTTAATTAGCATTGGATATTTTGCTTTTAAAGATTCGTTCCATTGTTTTTCTAAATAATCTTGATAAGCGGCAACCACATAGCCTCTAGATTCATTTAGTGATTTAGGCATAGGTGCATCAAATCGTGATTTTGTTTTAACAATATAATACTTTCCTTCATGGCTAAACACTTTAGTTAATTTACCCGTAAGAATTTGATCTTTTGGCAAAAATGCAAATTTGTCAAACTCAAACGTACTCGTCTGAATGCTTACTGCATTTGGATTAGTTTCTGTATTAATTGCTTTTACAACATCTTCGTCGGTAGTATTTTTCTTTTTCAAAATTGCTAACGCCGTATTTGAACTAGCTAAAGAATCAAATTTATAAAGCGTACCTGCAAAACCAGGAGCCCAAGTGTATTTATTCGGCATATCTTTATAAAAAGCATTTAAACCAACTGAATCTTTAGAGGCTTTCGACCAAACCATGCGATCCATTAATTCGAATAAATAAACACCATCTTTATATTCCTGCATTAAAATTCTAAAATCAGCATTTTCCTCAATGAGCTTATGCTCTTGAAAATCATTAACGATTGCATTGGCATACATAGTGTAAATATCTCTCACTACAGCATTTTTAGGGCCGTTCAATCTACCTCTCGTAACCATTTCAATATAAGAAATCAAATCATGTTGTGTATAGGCTTTAGAAGATAATTCAAAAACAGGCTTAACCATAGTATTATAATTAGATGCTTTAAAAGCATTAGCATTTTTACCGGTATCCACAATATTACTGAGTGCATTAATCACTTCATCTACATGCAAAGCATATTCCTTAAATCCATTAGCTGCTTTTACTTTGTTCATATAAGACTCTCTTGCAAAAGTGCCTCTAGAATCATTCTCTACTTTTCTTTTCAAAACATCGCGTAAAGAATCTAATGGTTTTAAAGGCGTTTTATTGATGAGTTTAATAATATGAATACCATAATCTGTTTGTACCGGAGTAGCGATATCACCTATATTTTTAAGAGCAAACGCAGCATTTTCAAATGCTGGCACCATTTTACCTGCAGTAAATGGCGCCAAAACTCCATTGTCTTTTAAAGAATATTTATCTTCAGAATACGCTTGCACAAGTGCCGAAAAATCAGCTCCAGCTTTTAAAGCATTAATGATACTATCTGCTTTTACTTTCGCTTCCCTTACGCCATCTTCACCTTTCGATTTTGGCGTAGACAATAAAATTTGTGCAACTTGAATTTCTCCTTGGGTAGCACGTCTATCTAATACTTTTACTATATGATATCCAAAGATGGTTCGGAATGGCTTAGAAATTAAGCCAAGTGGTGTAGCATAGGCTACATTTTCAAAGGTATAAATGGTTTGTAACGCAGTGATATATCCTATTTCACCACCAGAAGTAGCAGATCCTTTGTCATCAGAAAGTACTTTAGCCGTAGCTGCAAAATCAATCTTTTTCTTTCCCACCAAAGTGTTGTAAATACTATCCGCTTTTTTAAATGCTTTAAGGGTGTCTTCAGGACTAGCACTATTCAATACCGAAATTAAAATATGAGCTACTTTAACTTCTTCTTTCATTCTATTATAGGTTTCTACCACTAAACGATTAGTAACTTCTGCATCGGTTAAATAATTTTTTGCTAATTGCTTTCTATAATTATCTAATTCTCTACTAATAGCAATTACAGTATCTAAATGAAGCGCTTCTGCTTCTTTAACTTTCATTTTAAAAAGTGAATACAATTTTAAATAATCATTAATTGCAGATTCTGAATAATCTACTTTTTTCTGAATATTATTTTTCTCGTAAACTCTTTTAAACTCTTGAACAGATACCTCATTACCTCCATAAGTAAATAAAGCTTGGGCATTTGAAAATTTCGGTGTTAGAATACTTAAAATCGCAATTGCAATTATTGATCGCATAAGTTGAATTTTTATGTTTAGTTAATTTATTTTTTCTCTTTTTCTTTTGCTTCTAGCATTTCAAATACACTTACTAAATTGGTATGATCTATTCTCTTTGCTTTGATAATTTTCTTTTCATCTAATACATAAATCACAGGCGTACTGTAAACATCATATGTAGAGCGATAATTAGATTTTCTCTCAGG
The DNA here is from genome assembly GCA_903912405.1 of uncultured Bacteroidota bacterium. Lineage (GTDB taxonomy): Bacteria > Bacteroidota > Bacteroidia > Chitinophagales > Chitinophagaceae > CAIWHF01. Next base: position 7,372 of record CAIWHF010000101.1, read on the forward strand.
ATCATATACGTGTAACCATTTTTTTAAGTTGTTTTTCTCAATAAAATCTGTCCATTTATTTTCAGGCCCTTCCGTTTTTAC
>CAIWHF010000102.1 GCA_903912405.1 uncultured Bacteroidota bacterium
ATAACTTCATTATCTACTTCAACACTATCAAATTCAGTTCTGCCAATATATCTGCCTGCCTCTTTACGGTCAATAAGCACTTTATAGGTATGGCCAATGCGCTCTTGATTCTTTTCAAAAGAGATTTCTTGCTGAAATTCTATGATTTCTTGCGCTCTAGCTTCTTTTTCCTCACTGGTTAACGTATCTGCTAGTTCGTAAGCACTAGTATTTTCTTCGTGTGAATAGGTAAATATACCCACTCTGTCGAGTCTTGTTTTGGCTAAAAAGGCTTTAACAGCATCCACATCTGCTCGTGTTTCACCCGGAAAACCAGCAATTAGGGAGGTACGAATGCAAATTTCAGGTATGCGATCCCGGATTGTATCTATAAGTTCATAAATCTCTTGACTCGTTATCTGGCGCTTCATCGCTTTCAACATAGGATCGGAAATGTGTTGCAAGGGCATATCCAAATAATTACAAATGTTAGAGCGTTCCTTCATTACATCTAAAATGTCTAATGGAAATTTTGAAGGGTAGGCATAATGCAATCGTATCCAATGCAAACCTTCTATATCAGATAAGTATTTTAATAAATCCGATAAGGCTCTTTTTTTATAGATGTCTAAGCCATAATAGGTAAGCTCTTGTGCAATAAGCATGATTTCCTTTACGCCCATCGAAACTAATTTCTTAGCTTCCGCTACAATCTCTTCAATAGTTTTAGAAACGTGGTTGCCTCGCATTAATGGGATAGCACAAAAAGAACAGGTTCTATTGCAACCCTCTGCTATTTTTAAATAGGCATAATGCTTAGGCGTGCTCAATAAACGTTCGCCTACTAATTCTTGTTTATAATCAACATTGAATTGATTAAGAATTTGAGGTAATTCTAAGGTGCCAAACCAAGCATCTACCTCGGGTATTTCTAAAGATAAATCAGAACGATAGCGTTCGCTTAAGCAACCGGTAACAAATACTTTATCTAATTTACCTCTGCGTTTCAATTCTACTTGATCGAGAATGGTATTGATACTTTCTTCTTTGGCTTTATCAATAAAACCACAAGTATTTACGACCACTATATTGTGGTCCAATTTTTTATTTTCATGCACTACGTCAATGGCATTGGCGTGTAGCTGACCACTAAGCACTTCACTATCTACTAGGTTTTTGGAACATCCTAGGGTAATGATATTAACTTTATTGGGCTTTATAGATTTGTTTTTCAATTTGAAATCGTTTATTTTTTTCTAAAGAAAATTCGAATTGGAACGCCATTGAAATCGAAATGACTGCGAATTTTATTTTCTAAAAATTTCTTATAGGCATCTTTAATTGCATCTGGGTGATTTGCAAAAAATACAAATGTTGGAAACGCCGTTGGTAGTTGCGTTGCAAATTTAATTTTTACCGCATGCCCTCTCGACATGGGAGGAGGGTAGTATTGTATTTCTTTCAGCATGGCATCGTTTAAAGCGCTTGTTTTAATGCGTCTGTTTCTTGCATCATATACTTGTAGGGCTTTTTCTATACCTTGAAAAATACGTTGTTTTTCCGTAGCGGAAATGAAAATTACGGGCACATCGTTGAACGGCGCAATACGTTGTTTGATCATGGCTTCATAATCTCTCGCTGTATTGGTTTCTTTTTCAACCAAATCCCACTTATTCATCATAATTACAATGCCTTTCCCTTTTCTAGTGGCCAAACTAAAGATGCTAATATCTTGAGCTGTAATGCCTTTTTCTGAATCGATGATCATCATGCAGATATCGGCTTCATCCATAGCTTTAATAGCACGGATAACAGAATAGAATTCTAAATCTTCATGAACATTTTTCTTCTTTCTTAAGCCGGCGGTATCGATAAGAATAAATTCTTTACCAAATAACTTATACTGCGTATGAATACTATCGCGCGTAGTACCGGGTATATTAGATACAATCGTTCTATCCTGTCCAATCAAGGCGTTTAATAAGGTAGATTTACCAGCATTAGGCTGGCCAATGATAGCAATTTTAGGCAAGCCTATTTGGGCTCTTGGCGCTTTGTCGTAAGAGGCACCGTCTTCGTCTTTTTCATCTTCAAGTTCCCAATCTTCTTCAATAAGTTCGGCTTCCTCTTCGTATAAGGTTTCGTTTAAGTCATCGAAATTTTGCCCTTCTAGCCACTCTTCTCCTTCACGCATTCCTTCTTCTACCATGGCATTCCAGTCTTCCCGTTGCTCTTCTATTGCTGCTTCTTCCATGGGAATATACTTCGTGATTTCATCTAACAAATCACCCGTTCCGCTACCAGATATTGAAGAAATAAAGAAGGTTTGATCAAAGCCCAAAGCATAAAACTCCGTAGCTTCTAATGCACGTTCCGAATTATCTACTTTATTAACGGCTAATAAAACGGGTTTCGTAGAGCGTCTTAGTAAAATGGTCATATCTTCATCTTGACCAGTAATGCCGGTTGCGGTATCACAAACAAACAAGACTAGGTTAGCTTCTTCTAAAGCAATATGTACTTGTTTTTTAATCTCTTTTTCAAATACATCATCCGTTTTGGCCACAAAACCGCCGGTATCGATGACATTAAATTTTCTACCATTCCACTCACACACGCCATATTGGCGATCGCGGGTTACCCCGGAGATATTATCTACGATGGCTTTTCTTTGTTCTATAAGACGATTGAATAAGGTCGATTTCCCTACGTTTGGGCGACCAACAATCGCTACTGTAAATCCTGACATACTAGTTATTGAAATGCAAAGATAGCGTATTTTATGCTGTTTTATGGTATAATGCCACTGCAAGTAAGAGCTAGGTATAAATTTATTTTAAACTACAAATGGATTTAATTAGATTTGCCTTCTTAAATTAAATAATATATTATGAAGCAATTACTTCTTTGCGTTGCATTTAGTTTGTTTGGACTACAATCATTTGCAGCCGTTGGCGACACTACCTTTGTTCAAGGTAACATGGTAAATTTGAACTATTACAACAATTTTGATAGTACTATCGTATTTCCCAATGGTACTAAAACGTATCAAAAAATCATCATGATTTTTACCTTAGGGAAATACAGCTGCCCAGCTGGTACACAATACTGTGCCGATTGGGATTATACCGTTCAGAACTTCTTAATGACCAAAACTGGAGATACGGTTGAGCTAGGCCGATTGATTACGCCTTATGCGAATACCTCATATGCTCGTTTCCCCATGACTTGGAAACAACGATATACCTATGATGTAACGGATTTGTATTCATTGTTAAAAGACTCTGCTACCATTCGTATTCATTACTCAGGTTACTCAGGCGGTTTTACTGCTAATATTACCTTTGCTTTCATAGAAGGTACGCCTCCTCGTAATGTATTGGGCATTACTAAATTGTGGAATAAAAGTGTTCCCTTTGGCAATGCAAATAATCCAATTACCAATACCATTGCTCCCGTTACAGTAACGCCTCCAGTAGGAACGGTTTCTTCTGCAATGAAATTTATCATTAGTGGTCATGGTTCCGATGCTAATGGTTGTTCGGAATTTTGCTCTAAATATTATGATGTATTGGTAGATGGCAACTCGGTGGCTCATAAAGATATTTGGAGAGCCAATTGTGGTTTAAATCATTTATATCCTCAATCGGGTACATGGATTTATGATAGAGGCAATTGGTGCCCTGGCGATAAAGTGTTTGAAACCTATTTCCCATTAACAGGATTATCTGCTGGAATTGCTAAACCGGTAGATGTGGAGTTTGAAAATTATCAAATTGCTAGCCCTTCGGCTTCGTATACTATTTCAGGGTATGTATATCATTATGGTGCTTTTAATAATGCATTAGAAGCGTCTTTAGAAGAAATTATAGCACCAGGCAATCAGGAGATTAATTACAGAGAAAATCATAGAGTAGGCACACCTGTTATTCGTGTTCGTAATATTGGAGGTTCAACAATTACTTCCATCAAATTGCAATATAAAGTGCTTGGCGCAAGCACGGGCTTATACACTTATACTTGGAATGGCACCTTAGCGCCTTTAGCAGATACCGTTATTGAATTGCCTGAAAACTACGACTTACGTACTGCGCCATCGGGAACCAATTATTTCCAAGTGAGTATTTTAAAAGTGAATAATCAAGATGATGCAAATGCTACCAATAATAGTTTAACAGTCGATTTCACTGCTGCACCCGTTTGGGAAAATCAGATTGTAGTTAAATTTAAAACTAATACTGCGATAGAAACTTCCTACACAATTAAAAATGCAGCGGGTGTTATTGTAGCACAAAGAAATGCTGCAAATTTGGCGGCGAATACGCTTTATACAGATACTGTTAATTTGCCTCCAAGTTGGTATGTTTTAGAAGTGACCGATGATGGTTGTGATGGATTAAAATTTTGGGCTAATTCGGCTCAAGGAACTGGGTATATTCAAATATTTAGAACCTCAATACCAATTCAATTTTCTTTGAAAAACTATTTTTCAGGTGATTTTGGTTGTGGGTTTAAACAATACTTCTCTACGGCTTGGCCGGCTCAAGTTCCTACATTAAGTAATGAGACTATACTGATGGAAGTCGTTCCTAATCCGGCTAATCAGATAGTGGAGTTAAGCTTTACTAATATCAATCAAGTTGAAGGGCATATTTTGGTGGTTAATGCAATGGGTATGATTGTAACAAAACAGGCTATTTCTAATTCCAAACATAGTCTTTCTGTTGCAGACCTAGCAAATGGGGTGTATGAACTAATTTATGTAAATGATCAACTAGGAACTACAGCAAAAACTAAACTTGTTGTAAATCACTAATCTTTATTTATTTATATTTCGTAAAGCCTGCTTTTGCAGGCTTTACTTTTTTATACCTATTCTATTTGCAGTAATAATTGTAATTTTGAGTTTATGAACCCTCGTATGGAAAAACTATTGAATTATTTAAAGGAAACACCTCAAGATGCTTTTTTAAATCATGCTTTGGGTTTGGAATATATTAAAGAAAATCAACTTGAAAATGCTTTAACTTGTTTTGAACTTAACCATACAATAAACCCTACCTATATTGGCACCTATTATCATTGTGCCAAGCTGTTAGAAACCATGCAGAAAACGGAACAAGCCATTGCTATATACGAACAGGGCATGGAACAAGCAAGGTTGCAAAATGATCAGCACAGTCTCAACGAATTAAGGGCTGCTTACGAAGATTTAACCTTTTAATATGTCCATACGTAGCGCCTTTCTTCAATCATTTCAAGCATTACCGGCTACTGCTGAAAAGCAAGTTTTTTTACTTGCTGTAAGTGGCGGTGTAGACTCTATGGCACTAGCTACGTTGTTTTTACAAGAGGGTCTTCCCTTTGAAATAGCCCATTGCAATTACCAATTGAGAGAAGAAGCATCAGACTTAGATGAGCAACATGTTCGTAATTGGGCACAACAGCATGCTATTCCTTTTCATTGTCAACGTTTTGAAACCAAAACACTTAGTGCTCAATTGAAAAAAGGCACTCAAGAAACTGCGCGTATACTTCGATACGATTGGTTTCGATCTTTAATGCAAAAGCGTCAATTTAAAGCTATTGTAACTGCTCATCATGCCAACGATAATGCAGAAACGATTTTGATGAATTTATTTAAAGGAACGGGAATTGATGGGTTGACGGGAATGCAAATTATTGCTAACGATATATTTAGACCTTTGCTTTCGGTTTATAGAGATCAAATAGAAGCGTTTGCTAAAGAACATCAAATTGCATTTAGGCAAGATGCATCTAATCTATCCGATGATTATACCAGAAATGCTATCCGATTAAATGTAATGCCTGCTATAGAAAAGCTTTTTCCTGCAGCGTTTCAAGGGATAACTACTACTATGAGTCATTTAAAGGATGCAGCTACTATATATCATGACCAATTGGATTTTTATAAGAAGAAGTTGCTAATAAAGACATCAACTGATATTAAAATTCCAATTCGATTGTTGCTTTCAATGCCTGCCTTTAAAACCATTCTTTTCGAATTGTTGAAGCCATATGGATTTAGTTCTAAGCAACAAAATTCGCTTTTAGAATTATTACCAGCACAGAATGGCAAAATGGTGTTATCTGATACACATAGAATCTTTAAGTTTAATCATCATTTAGTGCTTACTCCCATTGAACATCAGCAAACTACTTTTTGCGTTATTCAAGAAGGGGAGGAGTTTACTCCATTAGATAAAGGAGTGTTGTCGATTGCTACATTTCAAGGGTCGATGAGTTCTTTTCCAAATGATCTCCATATCGCCTATATCGATAAAGCTAGCTTAGAATTTCCTTTGCTATTAAGACATTGGAAAGAGGGTGATTATTTTTATCCCATTGGCATGAATAATAAGAAAAAGAAGCTAAGTGATTTTTTTATCGATCAAAAAGTGCCTTTACATTTAAAAGAAAGTACTTGGGTATTAGAATCAAATCAAAGAATTGTTTGGATTTTGGGTATGCGTTTAGATGAACGTTTTAAAATTAAACCTTCTACCACCTCGATTCTTAAACTAGTATATAAACCTAATTAGGCGCTATTCGTGGTGATAGGGTAGATTGTTTAAAATACTGTAAGATCTATAGATTTGCTCTGCCAAAAGGAGTCTTACTAATTGATGAGGAAATACTAAGTCAGATAAAGACCAGCATTGTTTTGATATTTTTTTAATTTCATCTGTAACGCCATAGGCACCGCCAATCAAGATCACTAGCGTTTTTACCCGCTGATTCATGAGCTGCTGTAGTTGTTTTGCCCACTGAGGTGAATTTAATTTTTTCCCAGTTTCATCGAGCAATATCAAATAATGATGCGCTTGTAATTTCTTTAAAATATATTCGGCCTCTAATTGTTTGTTTTTTTCGGCATCTTGAGAAAGTTTGCTTTTAGGAATTTGAATGATCTCTAATTGAATAGCTGCATAGGGTTTTATTTTCTTAAAATAATGAAGAACACCCACTTCTATGTGTTGTTCATTTTCTTTCCCTACCGACCAGATTTCAATATTCATATAAAATTAAAAGCAGTTATTGGTTGCTATACCTTGTTGATTTGACGCATAAATGTAAACTTTTTTATACAAATCGTGATTAAT
>CAIWHF010000103.1 GCA_903912405.1 uncultured Bacteroidota bacterium
GCAAATAAGAGTTATAGAAGCCTTAGAAGGACAACTTATCACTCAATCTAGCCTTCACGATGCGCATATACAAAACGGCTATATCGAAAGCGATGTGGACCAAGATGTTTTAAAAATGGTGGTCGTCAACCGATACACTGCTCACACAAAACCAGCAATCGCCTTTATTAAAAATTTCAATTTAAAAGAAGGCGCCATTGCAAGTACAGTAGGTCACGATTGCCACAACATTATAGCCGTTGGTGTTGATGATGAAAGTATTTGCAAAGCAGTAAATCTTATTATTGAACAGCAAGGTGGCATTGCAGTAGTCAATCAAAAGACAACACATATTTTGCCCTTGCCTATTGCGGGCTTAATGAGTACAAAAGAGGGCGCTGCATTAGCGCAAGATTATATCGAAATTGATGCTGCAGCAAAAAAATTAGGTACTACCTTAAAAGCCCCTTTTATGACCTTATCATTTATGGCTTTATTAGTAATACCTAATCTCAAATTAAGTGATAAAGGTTTATTTGATGGAGTTGATTTTAAATTTACTCCTTTGCAACTATAGCGCTTTGAATGCTTTCAATCCCTCTTCTAAGCAATCCATTGCAGCGTTAATAGCATCTAAATTTAGAACATAGGCTAAACGCACTTCATCTTTACCTTGTCCAGGTGTAGCATAAAATCCAGCTGCAGGAGCCATCATCAATGTTGCATTCTTGTATGAAAAATGCTCAAGTAACCATTGGCAAAACACTTCGGTATCGGCCACAGGTAATTTAGCCATTGCATAAAATGCGCCGCCCGGATTAGGGCAGAACACGCCTTCCATAGCATTCAATCGTTGCACCAACAAATCTCTTCGCTCGTTATAGGCTGCATGTACGGCATCAAAATAATCGGCAGGCAAATCAACGGCTGCTTCTCCAAGTATTTGAGCAAAGGTAGGCGGACTTAAACGCGCTTGAGCTAATTTCATTGCAGCGCTCAACACTTGTTCGTTCTTAGTTATAAAAGCGCCTATTCTTCCACCACATGCACTATACCGTTTAGAAATGGTATCCATCATGATTACATGTTGATCCATGCCATCGAGGGTTAATGCAGAAATGTGTTGTCTGCCGTCGTAGCAAAATTCACGATAGGCTTCATCGCTGAATAAAAACAAATCATGTTTTAAGCAAATATTTTTAAGCACATTCAATTCTTCTAAGCTGTATAAGTAACCCGTTGGATTATTAGGATTACAAATCATAATGGCTTTTGTTTTGGGCGTAACTGCTTTTTCAAATGCTTCCATAGAAGGCAAGGCAAAACCATTTTCTATAGCGGATGGAATAGGCACTACTTTAACACCTGCAGCTATGGCAAAGCCATTATAATTAGCATAAAACGGTTCTGGAATAATGATCTCATCTCCTGCATCTAAACAACTCATGATACCAAACGAAATAGCTTCAGAACCACCGGTAGTAACTATAATTTGATTTTCGTTTACATGGATATTATTTCTTTCATAATAGGTAACTAGTTTTTTTCTGTACGATTCAAAACCGGCACTATGACTATATTCCAACACTTTCATATCAACATTTCTTACCGCATCTAAAATAGCTTTAGGCGTTTCTATGTCGGGCTGACCAATATTTAAGTGATATACTTTTACCCCTCTTTTTTTAGCAGCTTCTGCAAAGGGCACTAATTTTCTGATAGGAGAAGGTGGCATAGCTACCCCTCTAGATGATATGTTTGGCATGGCGCAAAAATAATTTAAAAAATGCTTTAATTAAAATAAAAAAGTCAGCAATTGCTTGCTGACTTTTTTTATTAGTAGTTATGCCTTATTTTGCTGGAGCTGCTGCAGGAGCTGCTTGCGTTACTGTACCTCTGATAAAAATCTCATAACGATCTTTACCTTCTGGTAATTGCGCATTAGATTGGATAAATACAGATTTAAAAATTGGACCAGGGCGACCTTGTGTATTGTAATGAACCGTGATTTTAGCTGATTTACCAGGTAAAATTGGTTCTTTTGGCCATTCTGGAGTAGTGCAGCCGCAAGATCCGGTTGCATTTTGAATTACCAAAGGCTCTTTACCTGCATTTTTAAATTCAAATACATGTTCTGCTACAGGTCCTTCTGGAATAGTACCAAAGTCGTATGTATCTCCTTTATCTTTAAATTGGAATTTAGGAGCATTAGGATTTGCTGCAGGTTTAGCAGCATCTTGAGCAAATGTTACAACAGAAGCTATTGCAAGTCCGAAAGTTAAAATCAATTGTTTCATAGTGGTTTTATTTTTAAGTATTAATTTGTTTTAATCATTGAATTGTTTTGAGGCACTGAAGACTCTGGCGCTTTTTCAACTTCCCCTTTTATAAATAATACCTTAGAACCAGCATTAGATAAAACAGTTAAATTTTTATTGAAAGGACCTGGTCTGCCTTGCGTACCATAAGACGCTTTAATAACGCCTGTTTTGCCAGGTAAAATCGGATCTTTTGTGTAAGTAGGTGTAGTACAACCACAAGAAGGCTGAACGCGTTGAATAATGATGGGCTCTTTACCCGTGTTTTTAAAACTGAATTCAAATTCAGCAGCAGGACCTTCTGGTATGGTACCAAAATCATGTGTATCTACTTTAAAAGCCATATTTTCTGACACTAAAGTAGTTACTGGCGCACCTGGATTAGCGGCTACTTCTTTTTTCTCTTGCGCTAAGCCTTGAGCAGCCAAAGCAACTAAACAACTTAAAGAAAGAATTAATTTTTTCATATACCTATAATTTAGACTACAAATATATATTTTCATAGCAAATAATCATACATTTTCCTTGTTAATCCATAGTTAATCATAAACAATCGATATTTTTGCAAAATGTTTAAATTCCTAGTTATACAAACTGCTTTTATAGGCGATGCTATTTTAGCAAGTGCTTGTATAGAGGAATTGCATAAAAGCCACCCTACGGCAACTATAGATTTTTTAGTTCGAAAGGGCAATGAACAATTATTTGAAAAGCACCCTTTTCTCAACAAAGTGCTAATATGGAATAAACAGCAGCATAAACTGCAGCATTTTTTCAAAACCCTACAAAGCATACGTAAAGAAAAATATACCCATGTAATTAACTTACATCGCTATACCAGCTCTGGGCTTTTTACTGTTTTTTCTGGAGCAAAGGAAACAATCGGGTTTGACAAAAATCCACTATCCTTTTTATTTACTAAAAAAATAAAACATCGTATAAGTGACTATGGCGATACGCATTGGGTGCATGAAACGGAGCGAAACCATGAACTTATAGCAGCAATTACATCGCTAAATGTGCAATTGCCCAAATTATACCCTAGCGAACAAGATTTTGCAAAAGTAGCTGCTTTGAAAAAACAAGCCTACATAACTATAGCACCAAGTTCGGTATGGTTTACCAAACAATTTCCTATAGCAAAATGGATTGCTTTTGTAAAAACAGTACCTAAACATTATACTATTTATTTATTGGGTGGCAAAGGCGATCATGCTATGGCAGCATTAATAGCCGAATATGCTAAAGACAATTGTGTTAATTTGTGTGGCAATTTAAGTCTATTAGAATCTGCCGCACTCATGAAAGATGCATTTATGAATTATGTAAATGATTCGGGGCCCTTACATATATGCTCAGCAATTAATGCGCCAACAAGAGCTATCTTTTGCTCTACGCAAGCAAATTTTGGGTTTGGACCCTTAAGTACGAACAGTAAAATTATAACCTACAAAGAAAATTTAGACTGTAAACCTTGTGGGTTGCATGGTAAAAAAGAATGTCCTAAAGGACATTTTACATGTGCACTAGGAATTGATATTAACGAACTAAGCGAATGCTTAACAGCATAGTAAAAAAGAAGAAAAAAGAATGGATATTCAATGTTCAGAATGGGAATTAGACTTATTTAAGAAAATAGGTGCTGCAGCGGATAAGCTGGAAATGCCCTGCTTCTTAATAGGAGGATTTGTGCGCGACAAACTTATAAATAGAGCTACAAAAGATGCCGATATAGTTTGTGTTGGCGATGGCATACGCTTAGCCCAAGAAGTAGCCAATTTATTTCAGCCAAAACCCAATGTGCATTTTTTTAAAACCTTTGGAACCGCTCAAATCAAAGTAAATGACTTTGATATAGAATTTGTTGGAGCAAGGAAAGAATCTTACCAAGAAGGCTCTAGAAAACCAATGGTAGAAAACGGCACCATTGAAGACGATCAAAACAGAAGAGATTTCACGATTAATGCCCTAGCCATTGGCTTGAACGAAACTAATTTTGGAACCTTAGTTGACCCCTTTGATGGCCTATTAGATTTGGAGAATAAAATTATCCGTACTCCACTTAATCCAGATATAACCTTTAGCGACGACCCTTTACGTATGATGCGCTGCATTCGTTTTGCAAGTCAATTAGGTTTTTATATTGAAGAGCAAACATTCTTAGCCATTGAACGCAATAAAGATCGTATTGCCATTGTTTCTCAGGAGCGTATTACCGATGAATTAAATAAAATCATTGCATCTCCAAAACCTTCTGTTGGTTTCGACTTGCTATTCAAAAGCAAACTATTGAGTGTCATATTCCCATCCATGCAAGCACTATCCGGTGCTGAATACGTAGATGGACTTGGGCATAAAGACAATTTCTATCATACGCTAGAAGTGTTGGATAACACCGCTAAACAAAGTACAAATTTATGGCTTAGATGGGCTGCTATCTTACATGATATAGGCAAACCAGCAACTAAACGCTTTGAAGAAGGCCACGGATGGACCTTTCATGGACATGAAGTAGTGGGCATGCGTATGGTATCTAAAATTTTCAAGCAATTGAAACTGCCCTTAAATGAGCACATGAAATATGTTGAAAAATTAGTTTTGCTTCATTTAAGACCTATTAGTTTAAGTAAGGATGAAATAACAGACGCCGCAATGCGTCGCTTATTGTTTGATGCTGGCGATGATTTGGAAGATTTAATGATCTTGTGTAAAAGCGATATTACCTCTAAAAATCAAGCTAAAGTAAAACGCTTTTTAGCCAACTTCGATTTGGTTTTAGAGCGATTAAAAATAGTAGAAGAAAAAGATAAGATTCGAAATTGGAAACCACCAATTGATGGAGCAATCATAATGCAAACCTTTCAATTAGGTCCTTCTAAAGAAGTAGGAGTAATTAAAACTGCAGTTAGAGAAGCTATTTTGGATGGTCTTATTAAAAATAATTACGATGCTGCTTTCGAATATATGCTTCAACAAGCCGCTCAACTCGGCCTTAAAAAACCTTAGTAAAAATGTCCATTAAACTACCTACTATTCAAACGCTACCTTTTTTATTTAAAGCCATAGCCGTTTTTCACTTATTATTATTTTGCTACAGTCTCTATAATGCCATTGGTTTTTCATTAAACACTTTTGTATGGCTTTTCCCGTTAAACTATGCCATATATAGTGCTATTTGGATTTGGGTAAGTTATTTGAAAAAGAAGGCGGCCATAGCTTATATTGTATATACCTGCCTCAATCTTATCTTGTGGATAAAGCCCAGTCAAGTAGCCAGCTTTAATGATTACCGAAGCATCACGCTTTTCCCTATTGATTGTATTTTAGTATTTTTATTATTATTTATTTACAAGCAATTAAAATAAAATGCAAACAAGCACGTATAAAGACATGATGGGCCGATGGGTAGACATACCCCATTCACCCAAACGCATCATTTCTTTAGTGCCTTCTCAAACAGAATTATTATTTGATTTAGGTTTAGATGAAGAAGTAGTAGGCATTACTAAATTTTGTGAACATCCAAGTGTTTGGCGCAAACAAAAAACCATTGTAGGAGGCACTAAAAAAGTAGATTACGCCATCATTGATCAATTAGCACCTGATTTAATTATTGCTAACAAAGAGGAAAATACCAAAGAAATGATTGCCGCTTTGGAAGCAAAATACCCTGTATGGATTAGCGATGTAACTACAAAAATTGAAAATGAATTAATGATTGAGCAAATTGGTACCATTGTTCAAAAGCCTCAGCAAGCGTTATTAATCATTTCAAAAATTCAACAGACGTTCTCAAAATTGAAATGCTTATCTAGCGATCTTAAAGTAGCCTATTTTATCTGGAAAGATCCTTGGATGGTAGCAGCATCTAACACGTTTGTACAAGAGATGCTTTTAGAAAATGAATGGTGTAATGTTTTTGAGCATAAAGAACGCTATCCTATAATTTCTATTGAAGAACTAATAGCTGCGAACCCAGAGGTGATTTTCCTATCTTCGGAGCCCTACCCTTTCAAAAAAAAACATATAGAAGAACTAGCATTGCAATTGCCCAATGCAAAGATCATCTTAGTAGATGGCACCTATTTTAGTTGGTATGGAAGTCGCATGCAATATGCAACAGCTTATTTTGAAGAACTACATCAACAATTGTATTATGGATAACAAAAATATCTTTAGTTCTTTTTTCCCGCTGTTCCTGTTTGTGTTTTTATGGGCGTGTTTTCATTCTTTATTCCAATATCATATAGACCCCGATACAGTTGCCTGTTTGCAAATATCGGACGATTATGCGCAAGGGCATTTCTGGAACGCTATTAATGGATTGTGGAGCCCCTTGCAATGTTGGCTAGTTGCAATAATTCATTACACAACACCCCTTAGCACATTAAACGCCACGCATACTTTCAACTTTATACTTGGTCTATTATTTCTATGGCGACTAGGATACACAACAACACAATGGCAACTTTCTAATTTCAACCAACTGCTTCTAAAAAGCAGTTTTGCTATTTTCTTATTTTATGCTAGTCATGCGCAACTATTTGGAGATGTACTCCTGAGTTATTGCATATTGGAATACCTACAGCTAACACAAAGGCAAGATTTTTTATCTTCTATTAAAACCATACTATTAGCTGGTTTGCTTATTGGAATTAGCACCTTAAGCAAATCCTATGCATTTTATTTTGGTGGATTACACTTTCTGTGTTTACTGATTTATACCTATAAATTCAATTACAAAAAATTTACATTGCTTGCTATTTTTCTAATAGGCATTGCTATCTGTATTATTCCTTGGATATTTTGCATACATGAAAAATATGGCGTATGGAATTTTAGTTTAGCTGGCATGCTCAATAGATCTTGGTTGCTAAACGGAACATATCAATTAAAAAAGAGTATCCATAATTTTATCATTCCAGTAAGCCATACTATAGCCCATTGGCAAGATCCTTTCTGGACAGAAGATCATTTTTCTAAAGCCTTTGATTCCTCTTTTCTAATAAAAAAACAACTAGCTCGTTTACTTTTTGCCTTTTGGGAATTTATTCAAAGTGCAGCAATACTAAGCTGGGCCTATCTGCTTCTGTTTTTTCAACTAGCTAAACAGCTAATCAAAAAAAATAGCATTCAATACATTCCTATCAATACTTGGTCTATAGCAATTCTATGTTTGCCGATCGGCTATCTTACCATTCATGTAGAAAGTAGGTATTTATGGCCATCACTAATACCATGTATACTTTTTTGTTTTTCCTATTTAGATCAAAAAAGTAAAGCAAGAGATGCATTTACGTTGAAAACGAGCGCAATACTTTTAGCATTGTCATTTATAATCTTCCCTATTATTTATTTGAAGGAACATAAAAATGCAGGTAAAGAATTAGCCCTAACAGCTCAGCAACTTCCTGATAATATAAAAGGGAATTACATCGTTAGCAACATAGATCCAAATCAAGGCATTATATTAGCGTATTGGTCTAAGAGCCTTTATTGCAGTCCGATAGGAAATGTATATACGGATGCTCAATGGCCACGACTTGCTTATAATATGCAAATATCCTACTACATTGAATTCCATGAAAACAGCCAGGTCAATCATACAAAACCATTAAATTCATTGAATTACAGCGCATTAAACCCTATCTATCAAACAGAAAATCTTACTATTTATCAAATTACGCATTGAGATTTATACTATATTTTGTAAATTTGAAAATCGATAATTAATTATTAAACATACAATCATGGCATCAAAGAAAATTCACGAGTTGTTGGGAGATCAAGCGTCTTTCCTTTTAGATCACAAATGTACTACCATCGACAAATCGCAAATTCATTTGCCTTCTCCAAATCACGTTCAAGACATTTGGTTGCATTCGAATAGAAATAATACAACACTTAGAAATATTCAACAAATTTTAGATAATGGTCGTTTAGGTGGAACGGGTTATGTGAGCATCCTTCCAGTAGATCAAGGTATTGAACACAGTGCTGGTGCATCTTTTGCTCCTAATCCAATTTATTTTGATCCTGAGAATATTGTAAAATTAGCTATTGAAGGTGGTTGTAATGCTGTTTGTTCTACGTTTGGTGTTTTAGGTAATGTTTCAAGAAAATATGCGCACAAAATACCAATGATGGTTAAGATCAACCACAATGAGTTTTTATCGTACCCCAACAAATTTGATCAAGTTATGTATGGTACTATTAAAGAAGCTTGGAATATGGGTGCTATTGCAGTAGGCGCTACCGTGTATTTTGGTTCAGAAGAAAGCACACGACAAATTCAAGAAGTGGCAAGAGCTTTCGAAATGGCACACGAATTAGGTATGGCTACCGTTTTATGGTGCTATACTCGTAATAATGGCTTTAAAGTAAATGGAATTGACTACCATGCTTCTGCAGATTTGACTGGACAAGCAAATCACTTAGGAGTTACTATTCAAGCAGACATTATCAAACAAAAATTACCAACTAATAATGGAGGTTATTTAGCTACAGGACATGGTAAAACAAGCAAATTGGTTTATGATCAATTAACAACCGATCATCCTATTGATTTAGCACGCTACCAAGTTGCTAATTGCTATATGGGCCGCGTAGGTCTTATCAATTCTGGAGGCGAATCTAAAGGTGCTACTGACTTATCAGAAGCTGTTGCAACAGCCGTTGTCAACAAACGTGCTGGCGGTATGGGATTGATTAGTGGAAGAAAAGCTTTCCAAAAAGATATGAAGGTGGGTATTGAATTATTAAATACCATTCAAGATGTATATTTAGACGATACAATCACCATTGCTTAATACTATACAGCATAAAAAAAGCTCCTTCGAATGAAGGAGCTTTTTTTATGCTTCCATGTAAACGCGTTTTACGCGTTGCGAAATACCAGTCATAATTTCATACGGAATAGTATTTGCCCATTTAGCCAATTGCTGAATCCTGAGCTCGTGATTGAATAGTATGACCTCGTCTCCTTCTTGCACGCTTTCAATAGAACTTAAATCAATCATACATAAATCCATACAAATATTACCAATGATCTTAGCCGCCTGCTTATGAATTAAAACATGCCCCACTCCATTACCTAAATTACGCGGGTAACCATCTGCATAACCAATATTAATGATGCCTATTTTCATAGGGCTAGTAGCTACAAAATTTCTACTATAACCAATGCTTTCTCCCGCATCTATGTTTTTGATTTGTGCAATACGCGATTTTAATGTAGCTACTTCTTGTAATTGCTTTTGCATTGCATCATCATCGGCAATACCATACAAACCCAATCCTAAACGCACCATATTATAATGCAAATGGGGATGCCTTATTATAGCTGCAGAATTTGCTAAATGTAATAATGGAGCATAGCCTATCGTTTTGATAAGCAGCGCACTCATCTTATCAAAAAGATGCTGTTGCACTTTAGTAAAATTATCAAATTGCGTATTTTCACTAGCTGCTAAATGACTGAAAATTGAAAGTACTTTTAACGCTTTATGCTCTTGGAGTAGTTTTAATAAACTAGGCAGCTCTTCTTTTGTAAATCCTAATCGATGCATACCCGTATCTAGTTTAATATGGATACCAACGGTTTTATCTGCACTTCTTTGTATGGCTTGAATAAATAACTGCAACGAATTAATATTATAAATTTCAGGCTCCAAACCCCATAAGATCATGCGATCAAAAGAGGTATTGTCAGGACTCATTACCATAATTGGCAAGGATATACCTGCCGTTCTTAAGGCGATTCCTTCATCCGTATAAGCAACGGCTAGATAATCTACGCCTACATGTTGTAAGGCATTGGCAACTTCAAAACTACCACTCCCATAGGAAAACGCTTTGACCATCGCCATGGTTTTAACACCTGGCTGAAGGAGTGATCTGTATACAGTCCAATTCTGTTTTAATGCACTTAAATTAATTTGCATTTCCGTTTGATGTACGTACTCTTCTAATTGAGCAACGATTTTTTCAAATTCAAAATGCCTAGATCCTTTTAGTAATATGGTTTCGTTCTGAAATCTAAAACTTTGTAATTGCTGCATGCAAGCACTTGTATTTTCGAAAAAATAACACGGCACCGATAATTGCTCTCTAAACAATTGCTGAAATTGGAGGAGTTGCTCCCCAATACCTACAAAACGATGCAAGTGACATTGTTGCAATTGTTTGATTACATTTAGAATGGCATCCCGATCGCGCACTTCTGGAATGTCAGATAATATAATACTCTTTAATGCATGTTGTTTTTGCTGTTGCAACACCTGCAGTGCATTGCTTAAAGAAACCGAATCGGCATTGTAGATATCGCTTAATAAGCTACAATTATTCAAACCCTTCTTTAATTCTAAACGCATGGCTATAGTTGGCAGGGAATCGAATTTACTAATCATGGTAGTATCCCATAATTGAAGGGCATGTATACTCACCAAACAAGTGATGGCATTTTCAATAGAGGCATCATCAGTAAATGGAATAACTATTGCAATGCTTTGTTGTTTATAGGCTAATTTAATAGCAGTAAACTTATGCTGTTTAGTCAAGGAAAGCAGCATATTGGCATTCGTATTTTTAAGAGACCAGTCAAACAATTGCCTATCGCTATATCTACTTTTAATTAATCGATCCACTTGCTCATCATCACTATTATAAATGATGATTTTGCAATCTTTGTATAATTCTAATTTTTCTTCAATTTTAGCAGCTTGATTTTCGAAACCTTCTTGATGCGCTACGCCCATATGGGTAAGCACTCCTATTGTTGGTTTTAATATCGACTGCAGCCTGTGCATTTCATTTTTCTTGGAAATGCCTGCTTCAAAAATGCCGAGATCAATTTTTTGTGGCATTTTCCATACGGACAATGGAACACCTATTTGTGAATTATAACTAAGAGGACTTTTATATACATTACATTTATCTTCTAGCAAATAAGCCAACCATTCTTTTACGATGGTCTTGCCATTACTACCTGTAATGCCAACAATAGTACATTGCTGTCTAGCACGTATAGCAGCAGCAATAGATTGCAGTGCTAGTATGGTATCATTAACTTGTAAAAAAATTGCATTTGGAAAGGATTCAGTAGCAATTGCATCACTAACTAGAAAGCATCGTACTCCTTTTTCATAGGCCGCTTTTATAAAATCATGTCCATTTCTATGCGATGCTTTAATGGCAACAAACAAAGTGCGCTTGCCTTCCAAAATAGCCCTTGAATCGGTAGCTATATCTACAAGCTCTTGCTCATGAAAAGACTTATTTTCAAGACCCAATATTTGTTGTATGTAGGATAATGCGAACATGATTATCGTGCAAAAAAATCGGTGTAGTTAGCTTTTTCGAAAAGCATAGAGAACAATTGTGCTGTTGCTTGCACATCACCACCCGCTCTATGTCTTGCTGTATGATTAATACCAATTTCAGTACATAATTTACCCAGACTATAACTATTCATGCCAGGCATTAATTTTCTTGATAATTTTACGGTACACAATTTAGGCACATTTAATTTGTAGCCATGCACATGCAAGTGTGCGTTAACAAATGAGTAATCGAATCCTACATTGTGCGCAACAAATACTTTATCTTTTAATAAATGATAAATGGTATCGGCTACTTCATCAAAGGCAGGGGCAGCCGCCACCATTTCATTAGTTATGCCCGTAAGTTGCTGAATAAAATAAGGTATGTATTGATTAGGCCTTACCAGCGTTTCGTAAAACTCTATGACTTCTTTCCCATTATGAATGGCAACAGCTATCTCTGTAATGCTACCACTGCTAGCATTACCACCCGTTGTTTCTATATCTACAATAGCATACAATTTCATAATACTACCAAAGTTAATCCTTTGCAGTGATTTTTTATTTTATGTTAGCCATTAATTTTCAAGCACTTGTTAAAAACGGGTAAAATATATTTGAGAACTAAGTAAAAAAATAGTAACTTTTAAAAAATTTCATCTGTATGAGTACTATCAATCGCACAGACGCGCTGTCAAATTCTGTTGAAAAAAAATATGACAGTAACCAAGACCCTATTTTTAAAAAGTATGCCAATAAGACCTTACCTAAAGGTTTAATGAAAACAACCGCTGGTCTGAATCAATATACTGGCGCTTGGACAGAAGCTGAAGTTTTACATCTCTTAAGACGTTGTACGTTCAGTCCCAACGCAACAATGGTGCAAACGTTGCTTACATTGAATCCATCACAAGCCGTGGATCTTTTATTCACCAACGCTACAAATACTGTCACTACCCCACCCATCAATGATTATAATACGGCTACTTATACCGATCCTACGGGTATAGCACCTGGAGCCCCATGGGTAAATGCAGCTTATGGCGACAGTACAGTAAACTATAAACGAGGTATCTCCATGAAAGCCTGGTGGCTAAAACAAATGATCAACAACAATAATTCCATTCTTGAAAAAATGGTCTTGTTTTGGCACAATCATTTTTCTACAGAATTAGGTACTGTGTCCGATGCACGTGTATACTACAAGCATCTTGAACTTATTCGTACTTATGCGTTAGGTAATTTCAAAACCTTTACCAGACAGATGACTACTGATGTCTGCATGCTCTATTACTTGAATGGCTACTTAAATACCAATACCTCTCCTGATGAAAATTATGCTCGTGAATTGCAAGAGCTATTCACCATTGGGAAAGAAAATACACCTAATTATATAGAGGACGATGTAAAAGCAGCCGCTAAAGTACTTACCGGATGGAGAATAAATACCACCACTACAATCCCTACTGCTTATTTTGACAGCACAAAACATCATACATCCAATAAGCAATTTTCTTCTTTCTACGGAAATGCCGCAATACCCTATCAATCGGGTACTAATGGCGCTCTAGAAACCGACGTGCTTATAGACATGCTTTTTTCTAAACAACAAGAAGTTGCAAAATTCCTTTGCAGAAAACTCTATCGCTTTTTTATTTACTATACGATAGATAGTACCGTTGAAACGAATGTAATAGCACCCTTAGCGCAAATTTTTATAAATAATAATTGGGATATTGTACCCGTATTAAAAACACTTTTTAAAAGCGAACATTTCTTCGAACTCAACTCAAAAGGTTGCATTATTAAATCACCTACAGACTTATTGGTTGGAATTTTCAACACTTTTAAAGTAGATGTGCCTGCTACAATGACCGATTATAATAAATCGTTGATTTATAATTATGTAAGAAGTTACGGTTCTTTAATTGCACAAGACATTGGCGATCCGCCTAATGTTTCTGGATGGCCTTCTTATTATCAGGTACCAGAATTTCATGAATTATGGATTAATTCTAATACACTACCGAAACGCATGGTGTTCTCCGACATGATGTTGAATAGTGGCTTCACCGCTAGCTCTGGGACAACTATCAAAATTGATTATTTAAATTTTGTATCGCAAATACCAAATGCCGACGACCCCGTAATATTAGTAGACTACTTATGTAATCTTTTGCTGGGCATTTCCATTTCGCAAACTAAAAAAGATGCCCTGCGGGTTAATAATTTATTATCGGGGCAAACCAGTAATTATTATTGGACCAATGCATGGACAGCCTATATAGCTAACCCGAATACAGCCAATACCAACATTGTAAAACCTAGACTTTTAGGACTTTTATTGGAACTCACCCGATTACCAGAATTTCAATTAAGCTAAACCGATATCGCTTATGCAACGTAGAGACTTTTTAAAAATGGCACCGGTAGCTGCAGCAAGCACCGCTATGATGATTAATGGCTTACCCATTCAATCATTTGCAGAACATCCATTACTAAACTTGCTTGCCAAACAAACACAAGCAAATGGCCGTGTTATGGTTTTTGTGCAAATGAATGGCGGCAACGATGGTTTGAATACCCTTATCCCATTAGATCAATATAGTGCACTTTCGGTAGCGAGAGGTAATATCTTAATTCCACAAAACCAAGTGCTCCCACTTGCTGGTTTCCCTAATACAGGCTTACACCCAGCCATGAACAAAATACGTGATATGTATGTGAATGGCATGGTGAATTTGGTGCAAAGCGTAAGTTATCCAACCCCCAATTATTCGCATTTTAGAGCAACCGATATTTGGTTGACAGCATCTGATTCCAATCAATATTTAGATACCGGTTGGCTAGGTCGATATTTAGATGCCGAGTATCCAGGATTTCCAATGGGCTACCCTAATGCTAGCATGCCAGACCCTTTAGCTATTCAAATTGGATCAAGTGTTTCCACTGTGTTCACCGGCAATAGTGTAAATATGAGCATGGCTATTTCCGATATCAATAGCTTCTATAATATTGTAAACAACTCGGTAGATCCTGCGCCTAATACACCAGCAGGGCATGAGCTTACTTTCTTACGCTACATATCTCAACAAACACAACAATATAATGCTGTTTTACAAACAGCTGCCAACAATGCAAGCAACCTCTCTACACAATATCCTACAGGCAATAGCTTATCGGATCAATTAAAAATTGTAGCACGCTTGATTGCCGGTGGTCTGAAAACACCTTTATACATTGTAAATATTGGAAGCTTCGATACCCACTCGGTTCAAGTAGATGCCACCGATCACACGATTGGTTCGCATGCTACCTTATTGAAAAAATTATCGGATGCTATTTATGCTTTTTATGATGATTTAAAATTACATAATATAGATGACAGAGTAGCTACCGCTACCTTCTCAGAATTTGGAAGAAGAATCAATTCTAACTCTAGTGGTGGTACTGACCATGGAACAGCTGCTCCAGTAATGGTTTTCGGGAAATCTGTGAATCCTGGTATCATTGGCTTTAACCCAATTATTCCAAGCACCGTTACTACGAGTGATAACTTACCTATGCAGCACGACTTCCGCTCGGTGTATGCAGCTATTTTAGCAGATTGGTTTGATTTGCCAACTAGTGAAGTAAATAGCATTCTCTTAAGATCCTTCCCAATTCCTCCAATTTTCAAAAAAATAAATGGCGTTGCTAATACACTAGAAGGTGGTGATAATGAAGCATTGGGACAAAATGCGCCAAATCCAATGACGAACAATACCCATATTCCATTTTATTCAGACGGATCGCATGTGTTGATTGAATTATACAATATGGAAGGTCGTGTAGTACAAACCTTAATGAATCAGGTTGTAGAGCGCGGAGCACATGAATTGATTCTTTATAGAAATGACTTACCTGCTGGCACGTATGTTTACAAATTAATTAATGGTAAAATTACCAGCAGTAGAAAACTACTCATCATTGATTAATACCCGTCATTTAACTTAAATAAAAAAAGGCACTCTGTTGAGTGCCTTTTTTTTATTTGAGTTTAAACGCTTTTTTAACAGCATCTACGTAATCTAATTTTTCCCAAGTAAATAAATCAACTTTTACTTTCTTCTCGTTGTCCTTTCCTTTGTTAAAAACTTTAGTTACCGTTTCTGCTTTTCTACCCATATGGCCATAAGCAGCTGTTTCGCTATAAATAGGATTTCTCAATTTTAAACGTTGCTCAATAGCGTACGGACGCATATCGAAAACCTTTTCAACTATTTTAGCGATAGCACCATCATTCATATTTACTTTAGAAGTGCCATACGTATCAATAAAAATACCGCATGGTTTTGCTACACCAATAGCATAAGAAACTTGCACCAATACTTCATCACACACACCTGCTGCCACTAAATTTTTTGCTACATGACGTGTTGCATATGCTGCACTTCTATCAACTTTAGAAGGATCTTTACCAGAGAATGCACCACCACCGTGTGCACCTTTACCACCATAAGTATCCACAATAATCTTTCTACCCGTCAAACCAGTATCGCCATGCGGTCCACCAATTACAAATTTACCCGTAGGGTTAATATGGAACGTGATTTTATCGTTGAATAATTTTTGTAACGCTGGTTTCAATTGTTTTTTCACTCTAGGAATAATAATGTTGATTACATCTTTTTTGATTTGGTCTAACATTTTTTTATCCGATTTATCAAAATCATCATGTTGAGTAGACACTACAATCGTATCAATACGAACAGGTGTATTATCATCGTTATACTCAATAGTCACTTGACTTTTAGCATCTGGACGTAAATACTTCATTTCTTTTCCTGCACGTCGAGTACGAGATAATTCTTGAAGAATTTTATGTGCTAAATCTAATGCTAAAGGCATGTAATTGTCTGTTTCACGCGTTGCATAACCAAACATCATTCCTTGGTCGCCTGCACCTTGAGCATTCGCCAACGTTTCAAAATCTTTTTTCTTAGCATCACGATCAACACCACGGTTTATGTCCGCAGATTGTTCATGAATAGCCGATAGAATACCGCATGAATTCGCTTCAAACATATATTCCGATTTCGTGTAACCAATCTCACGAATGACACCACGAGCAATTTCTTGCACATCTAAATACGCTTTTGATTTTACTTCACCTGCCAAAACCACTTGACCCGTAGTCACTAATGTTTCGCAAGCAACTTTTGATTGTGCGTCATACGCTAAAAAATTATCAATTAAAGCGTCCGAAATTTGATCGGCTACTTTATCTGGATGTCCTTCTGAAACAGATTCTGATGTAAATAAATAAGGCATTTTGATTGTTTATTATTAAAGGTTTAAAGATAGTTAATTATTTTATTACTCCACGGTCACAGACTTAGCTAAATTTCTTGGTTGGTCTACATTGCAACCTCTTAAAATAGCAATATGATACGATAACAATTGAAGTGGTACAATAGTTAATAAAGGGGATAAAATTTCTTCCGTTGCAGGAATTTCGATAACATGATCGGCTAGTGCTTTAATTTGCGTATCGCCCTCATTTACAATAGCAATAATTTTACCCTTACGCGCTTTCACCTCTTGCACATTAGAAACTATTTTCTCATATGCACTTTGGTTGGTGGCTAAAAATACGACCGGCATATTTTCATCGATAAGCGCAATTGGACCATGCTTCATTTCTGCAGCCGGATATCCTTCTGCATGGATATAAGAGATCTCTTTCAATTTCAAGGCGCCTTCTAATGCTACGGGGAAATTATATCCTCTTCCGAGATACAAGAAGTTGCTAGCATCTTTATAAATAGCCGCTATATTTTGAATTTGTTTATCGAGCAATAAGATTTTTTCAATTTTAGATGGAATTTGTTCCATCTCGTATAAAATAGTTCTTAACGCTGATTTTGTAATTGTTCCTTTCTCTGCTGCTAATTGTAAGGCTATCAAAGTAAGAATCGTCACTTGTGCTGTAAAAGCTTTGGTTGATGCTACTCCAATTTCTGGACCGGCATGCGTATAGGAACCTGCATGTGAAAGGCGTGCAATAGAGGAACCAATAACATTACAAATACCATAAATCATGGCTTTACGTTCTTTAGCTAATTCTATAGCCGCTAACGTATCGGCTGTTTCACCAGATTGAGATACGGCAAATACCACATCTTTTTCGGTAATGATAGGATTACGGTATCTAAACTCCGATGCGTATTCTACTTCAACGGGCACACGAGCCAAATCTTCAATCAAGTATTCTGCAATCAAACTACTATGCCATGATGTACCACAAGATGTAAATATAAAACGATCTGCTTTGTTTAATCGATTAGCATATTCATCTACACCGCCTAATTTAATCCAACCACCCGCTGCACTCATTCTACCACGCATAGCATCCGCAACCACTTTCGGTTGCTCATGAATTTCTTTTAGCATGAAATGTTCATAGCCACCCTTTTCTATCATCTCCAAATTCAATTCTAATTTTTGAATATTCGGAGATTTTTCTAAATTACCTAATGTTTTAATGGTAAAATTACCATTTCTATGCACCACGGCATATTCTTGATCGTTGAGGTAAATTACATTCTTTGTATACTCAATGATGGGCGAAGCATCGGAAGCAATAAAAAATTCTTTATCTCCAATACCCAAAACCATAGGAGAGCCCTTGCGAGCTGCAATCATGCGATCGGGATTAGATTGCTCTAAAACTACAATGGCATAGGCGCCAATTACTTGATTAAGCGCTATTCGAACGGCTTCTTCTAAATCTACTTGTTCCTCTTTTTTTATTTCTTCAATAAAGTTGACCAATACCTCCGTATCGGTATCCGACTTGAAGGTATATCCTCTTGCTAGGAGTTCTTTTTTTAAAGCATCATAATTTTCAATGATACCATTGTGGATAATGGCTAAGTTTCCAGAATTGGATAAATGAGGATGCGCATTTCTATCGTTTGGTTCGCCATGGGTGGCCCATCTTGTATGGCCAATACCGATAGTACCCGTAGTATCACTATTACCTACAAAGTTTTCTAGATCAGAAACCTTGCCTGCTTTTTTAAAAACTTTTAATTCGTTTTTTATAACTGCCACTCCGGCACTATCATAGCCTCTATACTCCAGTCTTTTAAGACCTTTTATTAAAATAGGATAGGCATTTTGATGCCCAATGTATGCTACGATTCCACACATATTTGATTACTGAATTTTAGTATAGATGATATTCAATTTGATTTTACTGTTACTATGTTTGTTTCCTCCTGCCTTTAATCGGTATGCACCAGGGAAACTAACTGTACCATTTAATCTCAAATGTACAAATTTTCTATTCTTTAATATAGCACTTTGTAGTTCTCTCGGGATATTAATAATATACTGATAAACTTTCTGATTATTTAAATAAGCAACCCTTCTAGTGCCGTCTATAAAATTCAAAGGCTCGTTGCTTGATGTAGGATAACGATCAGCAATCGTATATATAGCCCCTAAGCTATCGATGCCCGATGGGAACAAACGCACCGGTGCTTCAAACAAGGTATCTTCAGCACTAGTAGGTGCAAGTTGCGTGATCACTAATTCTGCTTTATTAATGACTGTTTTGGTAAGTTGTGTTAGTACATTATCTAATCGAATAGTGATATCTCCCGCTGCACCTGGTTCGTTTTGAATCATGAATATAGAATCAGACACTTTACCGCTTGCTGGGAAATAATTAGCAATAGGATAGTTTGAAAAGGTTCTTTTTATCCAATTTGTATGTGCACAATAGCTCGATACAAATCCAAATGAAGTACTTAAGGAATCGTCGGTATTGTTGTGATAATAGAAAATAATATTAGCTCTTGAATTTTGATCTAAACCATCTAATTTAAAATACGGAATGGCTCTACCTGTTGCTGTTGCTGTGGTATCGGGCTCTACATAAATACCTTTGAACCAAGTAAGGAACGTTGGGTAATCTGCAAAATTAGTTCCTCCTGCATTAGCTAAAATACTATCAGCTACCCAAGAATTTAATTTGATTCGTAATTGCGGCGCTACTTTCACACCCCAAACTGTGGCACTATCCATTACTTTTCGAATATTCATCGTAGCAGATCCCATAGACTTTGCTCTATTGACCCCTAATTTTTGATTGGAGTAATATAAACTATCTCTACTAAACGCATCTTCTATTTGATATACATTGAGTTGCTGATTGACCGTAGCATTAGAATCGCCATAAATAACCCCGCTGAAAGGCAGCACTAAAATAGCAGAGTCGATAACTGGATTGGTACCGGCAAAAGTAAAAGAAGTAGTAGGCGGCACTATTTGAAAAAATGCACCCGCATAGGTTTTGCCAAAAAACGGATCGGCATTAATAACGCCAATTCCTTTGAAAATATCAGAATTGTAGTAATTATAACCAGTTAATACCGAATCATCGTTTACCGTTACAGTAAGAATAGAATCTACCGCTACAGCAAAAGTATTGATATTATCTACTGGTGGTATTACTGTAGAATTGATTAAGGTGTCTTCTTTACATGCCTGCAAGGAGCTAACTAATAAAATAACAGCTGATAGCTGAACAAAAAATGATGATGCCTTCAATGGAAATAATTTTAGACGAAGATGGTAAAAGTAACTTTAAGACTCTGTTAAGGTTTTGTACAATTCAAGCAAATCAGTAATATCATTTGTCCAATTTTCATCATGCTGAATGATTTTTTTGTAACGACTTGGTTTTAACTCCGCTTTAAACGCTGGATTTAAATCTGCTTGTCCGGCTACTAATACATCTGCATATTTCATTGCACCCAAGGTCAACGCTTCGTTAGTGCCTGGAGCAAACAATTCAAAATCTTTTTCTTTCATATCAGTATTCACCAATGCCTTTTTATTAAAAGTAGCATTCAATGACTCCGCAAATTGATCGTTTTGTACCGTAAAAATAGATTTGGTATACCCAAAAACTGGATCTTTTTTATAGGCTGTTTTAAGATATAAAGGTATTAAAGAGGTCATCCAGCCATGGCAATGAATAACATGGGGAGGCCATCCAAATTTCTTAACGGTTTCTAAAGCGCTTTTTGCAAAGAAAATCATACGCTCTGCATTGTCGTCGTAAAACTTATCCTTTTCGTCTCTAAATTCAAATTTGCGTTTGAAGTAATCTTCATTATCCATGAAATAAACCTGCAAACGAGCATTTGGCAAAGAAGCTACTTTGATAATCAACGGATAATCGTCTTTATCGATAATAACATTGATACCCGACAAGCGAACCACTTCATGAAGTTTGTGTCTGCGTTCATTGATGGTGCCGAAACG
Source organism: uncultured Bacteroidota bacterium (assembly GCA_903912405.1). GTDB lineage: Bacteria > Bacteroidota > Bacteroidia > Chitinophagales > Chitinophagaceae > CAIWHF01. The sequence goes on from CAIWHF010000103.1 coordinate 20,939, forward strand.
TGGCATGATTACACGTATTTCAATACCTGCATCAAATGTTTTAATGGCTAACTTATTGAGAATATGAGCAAAGTCGGTAAGCTCTAAATAGGGTGATAATTCATTCGCTACAATAAGCACTCTTTTTTTGTCTAAAGACATTTGAATCGAATTATATGGTAAAAATTTTACTTACATGGATCACATGTAATAGAAATAGGTTGCAAATTTACGAAATAATTGATTTCAATGCGTTATTTTGTGCCATTAATTAGCCTCCACATATGGTAATTTTTAAAAAAGCAGCTGATTTACAACATTTTATAGATACCAAGCGCGCTCATCAGTCGGTAAAATTAGGCTTTGTTCCCACCATGGGAGCGCTTCATGAAGGCCATTTATCCTTAATTGGAGCCTCCAAAAAGCAAAAATGCTTAACGGTTTGCAGCATTTTTGTGAATCCGACACAATTCAATGACCCAGAAGATTTTAAAAAATATCCCAGCACTCTTGATGCCGACACAGAGGCTCTGCTTGGTGCCGGATGTGACATTTTATTTATTCCCGACATTTTAGAAATATACCCTGATGGTTTTGATGCGGTAAAAAGTTATTCCTTTGCATATTTAGAAACCATTTTTGAAGGCGCTCAGAGGCCAGGCCATTTTCAAGGGGTTGGAAAAGTAGTAGCTCGTTTATTGGAACTCGTGCAACCACAAGTTTTATTTCTAGGTCAGAAAGATGCGCAGCAATGCTTAGTGATAAAAGAGCTCATTAAACAAATGAATTGGGAACATAAAACATCGGTTTCTATTGTGCCTACCGTAAGAAATGAACAAGGTCTTGCCTTAAGCTCCCGGAATCTTCGATTGACTGAAGCAGAACAAAAACAAGCACTTGCCCTTTATCAATCGTTACAACTAATAAAAGCCGCTAAAACAAGCAACAACTTTGAGCATGCCAAACAAGCGTGTATTGCACTCCTTCATCAAAATAATTGCGAGCTAGAGTATTTAGCCCTTGCAGATGCTGCAAGCTTGCAACCACTTTCAGATTTTGATACGCATAAAGATATGATGGCAATAATTGCAGCAAGAGTTGGCGCTGTTCGCCTCATCGACAATCTCTTCATTTAAAAAATACTTGCCATAAAAAAGCCCTGAAGATCAGGGCTTTTTATTTTATTTCACTCTAGAAATTTTCAGCATATTAGTTGGCAAATGCTCCTGGATAGGCGTGCTACCGGTATGTACCACAACATCATCCGTTGTAAGTAATTGTTTTTCTTTAAGTATTTCCACTTGATCATTGAACATCGTATCTAAGCTTTCTTCCTTGTCATAGTAAAAGGCTTGTACACCCCAACTCAAACTTAATTGATTGATTAAAGATTGTGTTTTTGTAAAGATGTATAATGGCGATTGCGGACGATAACTAGATAACATAAATCCAGTATAGCCCGATTGGGTCATACCTATTAATGCATTGGCTTTTACTTCTTGCGAAATATTGCAGGCGTTATAGCATAAGGCATCGCTTAAGAAAGAAGGAGAATGAGGTTGCGGCGTCAAATTTCTATTGTATACCGTTTCTTCTTTTTCTACTTCTCTAATAATATCTACCATGGTTTTAATAACCAACTCTGGATATTGACCCATAGCCGTTTCACCACTCAACATTACCGCATCGGCACCTTCTAAAACAGCATTGGCAACGTCGGTAATTTCACTTCTATTTGGTCGAGTGCGATCAATCATACTTTCCATCATTTGGGTAGCAATAATAACCGGTTTAGCTCTGTGAATACATTTTCTTACAATCGTTTTTTGAATCATTGGAATTTGCTCTAAAGGCAACTCTACACCCAAATCGCCACGCGCTACCATAACAGCATCAGACGCTAATATAATCTCTCTTAAATGCACTAAGGCTTCAGGCTTTTCTATTTTTGCAATAATCTTTGCCGTGCTTCCTTTTTCTTTTAATTTAACACGCAACTCGTGAATATCCTCTGGTCTTCTAACGAAGGAAAGTGCCACCCAGTCTATTTCTTGAGTAATAATAAAATCTACATCTGCTAAGTCTTTTTCAGTTAAAGAAGGCAATGAAATTTTGGTGTCGGGTAAATTAATTCCTTTTTTTGATGACAAAACGCCTTCTGTAAGGGCTACTACTTTTACGCGATTATCTTGCGTAATTTCTTCTACACGCACTTCAATTTTACCATCGTCAATCAATATTTTTTCACCAATACGCACATCTTTATAAAAACCAGGATATGAAATATAAACTTGCTCTATGGTGCCTATACATTTTTCATTAGTTAAATAAAAAGAGTCGCCCACTTTTAGTGGCAAAGCATTATTCTCTATTTCACCTACCCGCAATTTAGGTCCTTGTAAATCGGCCAAGATGGCAATGTTAAAAGGAAAACCTTCATTGATTTTTTTGATATGGTCAATAACTTCTTTGTGTTGCTCATGTGAACCATGCGAAAAATTAAGTCTAAAAACATTGACGCCCTCTTGCACTAATGCTAATAATTTTTCGAAAGAATTACATGCTGGTCCAACAGTAGCAATGATTTTGGTTTTGTGTAACATAGATAATAGTATTATAAATAGTAAGAATAAACGATAAAACAGCTGATATTTATCAAGATGTGCTCAAAAATACGGTTTTTTAAGTTTTTATAGAATTACTTTTTTGTTATTGTTATTATAAACATGTATTTTTGCGATCGAAAAAATGACAATTTTCCAACTATGTCAGGTCAATTAAAAGAAGTTCGTTTAAGAATAAAATCGGTTAGCTCTACGCAGCAAATTACGAAAGCTATGAAAATGGTGAGTGCGGCTAAGCTACGTAAAGCACAAGATGCGGTAACGCAAATGCGCCCATATGCTCAAAAATTACAAGAGATGCTTAGCAATATTGTGAGTAATTCTTCTTCTGATTCAGAATTAAAATTAGCCATAGAGCGCCCAATTGAAAAAGTATTATTAATTGCCATTACCTCTGATAGGGGCTTGTGTGGTGCTTATAACGCAAATGTAGTAAAACTAGCACGCCAACGTGTGAAAGAAGCGTATGCTAGCCAACACGCAAAAGGACAAGTGAGCATTTTACCAATTGGTAAAAAATCTTACGAAAACTTTACCCGTTTAGGCTTTCCAGTGGTAGATCGTTTTTGGGACTTATTTTCAAATTTAAGTTTTGAAAATGTGCGTGCAGCAGCTAACTATGCACAAGAAGAATTTATAAAAGGTACTTTCGATAAAATTGAAATTGTATACAGCCAATTTAAAAATGCGGCTACACAAGAATTTATATGCGAGCCTTATTTACCTATTCCAAAAGTAAGTAATGCTAATACAGCTGCTAAGTCCGACTTTATTTTCGAACCATCGGAAGAAGTGCTCGTAACAGAATTGATGCCGAAAATATTGAATACACAAGTATTTAAAGCCGTATTAGATGCACACGCATCTGAGCATGGCGCTCGTATGACGGCTATGGATAAAGCTAGTGAGAACGCTAATGAATTATTACGCGGATTGAAAATTAGCTACAACCGTGCACGTCAGGCGGCAATTACTACAGAACTTACAGAGATTGTAAGTGGTGCTGCTGCGCTACAAGGAGCATAACGACAAAACATTATACCCTTTAAATATTAAAAGCCCCTGTACAGGGGCTTTTTTATTTCAAAAAACACTAGAATTACATACATCAAAGTAAGATATTGACTAAATTTATTCCTTGAAAGAACAACCCTATGAGAAAACCAATTCTTAGCTTTATTGTATGCTTCTTATGCACTTATGTAATTCATGCACAAGTACAGTATTCCACAACAACTCTGCAATGTCCTTTATCAGGCACGGTGCACTTACAAAATTGCAATGATACTTTTCTGGCACATGTAAGAAATTTGGAAATTCACGAACCCGATGAAAGTGCAGAATACGAAGCTTTAATGCGTATAAAAACAGCACAACAAAATAAATACCCTTATAAAGCCAATACCCACAAAGCATTAAAAACAACAGCGCCTTTAGCAGCGCCAACCGTTTCCATGAGTTTTGTTGCTGATTCTAATTCCGGCACACCTCCCGATAATTATTTATGCGTTTCAAAAAATAATACTTGCGTATCCGTCATGAATAGTTTTATTTCTGTACTCGATGGCAATACGGGTATCATGACTAAAAGAACTGGGCTCAAAACGATGTCTTTACCTGTTGGTTTAAACAATATCATGAATGATTATCGCTATGACCCTAAAATTATTTATGATCCGCTCGAAGATAAATTCATATGCATAATGCTAAATGGCGTCAATGCAGCCAACTATATTGTTGTTGGTTTTTCTCAAAGCAATGACCCTAAAGGCAATTGGAATTTTTATAAATTTTATGGCGACTATAAAGGCGATACTACTTGGTTTGACTACCCGGCTATTACTATTTCAAAAAGTGAATTTTATTTCACCGGCAATAAATTAGGATTTAATACTTCGTGGCAAACTGGGTTTAGAAACTCCGTAATTTATCAAATTAAAAAAGCCGATGGCTATGCCGGACAAACCCTGAATTACAAAATCTGGGATAGTATTTATTACCAAGGTAAACCTATTAGAAATTTGCACCCTGTAAAAAACGGAAGTAGCATTAGCGCTGCAACTCCGTACTTTTTATCCAACAGAAATTTTGCTACGCAAAACGATACGGTATTTTTAATTCGACTTACCGACACCTTAAACAGTGCCAATGCGAGTATTCAAATAAATCCACTAAAAAGTAATTTGGCTTATGGCGTTGCCGCAGATGGCAGACAAAAAGATACAGCATATACTTTAGCTACCAATGATGCTCGTATATTGGGCGCATTTAAAGAAGGCGATGAAATTCAATTTGTAAACACATCCATCAATCCAAGCAATGGAGCTGCTAGTATTTATCATGGCACTATACAACAAGTGAGCAGTAACCCAAGCATACAAGCTCAATTATTATCCATCGACAGTTTAGATATGGCTTATCCCAACATATCATATTTTGGGGTAAACAATGGTAATATTGTTTCGGTAATTAATTGTAATTACTCAGGCCCAAGAACCTTTGCTGGCATGCATGCATTAATTTCCAAAGCTGGCCAATACTCCGATTGGACAAACATAAAGAAAGGCGATAGCAATATCGTTGTACTATCTGCCAAACAACAACGTTGGGGCGATTATACAGGCTCGCAAATCGATTGGAATTTTCCTGGCAATGCCTGGGTAATTGGCATCTTTGGCAATGCTAAAAGAGGCTACGGAAATTATATGGCACGCTTGTCCTCGCCCTACAATGTTGGCATTCCACCATTAGTAGCCAACAAAATTAATGCTATAAGCTATCCAAATCCATGTTATCAATTTACTGCTATTGATTTTACGTTAGCAGCATCGGCTGTATTGAATTTTGATATGTACAATTCCAACGGACAATTGGTAGGTCATTTACTTACTCAGTTTTGTGAAGAAGGCGTAAATCGATTACAATTTAATATTGGTTACCTTAGCGCTGGTATGTATCATTTAATTGCAACGAACGCCAATGGTGCTCCATTGATTAAAGTACCTATTTTAAAACAATAAGCTGAGAAAGCCTTACATGCAAGAACTGCGCTTTAATATTAGTTTAGCTTTCAAAGCTATCATTACCAATCGACTTCGATCTATATTAACAATTGTTATTATTGGCATCGGTATCATGTCGGTAGTGGGTATACTAACGGCTATTGAAGTGATTAAAGAAAGTATGTATTCTAACTTTAGTAGCATGGGAGCCAATTCCTTTCAAATCACGAGCGATATTATAAAAACTTCTCGCAAGAAAAGAGGCATGCAATTTAGAGTAGATGACGGTGCTAGTATCTCATTTAAAGAAGCTACTCAATTTAAAAAAACATTTAAAGCACCGGCTACCATTGGTATCACTTCCATTGCTTCATCTGCAGCAACAGTGAAGTATGAAACAATTAAAACCAATCCAAATATTAAAGTAATGGGCATAGACGAAGCCTATTTAAGTATATCTGCAACAACTTTAGCTGCTGGAAGAAATTTTAATGAAAATGAATTAGCTAGCAATACACCTGTTTGTATTATTGGCAACGATATTGCCGAAAAATTTTTTAAATCAAAAAAAAACAAAGCAATTGGCAAAGCTATTTGGGTAGGTAGGAAACAATATCATATTTTAGGCATTGCTGCACCAAAAGGTGGTAGCATGATTAGCAATGCAGACAATACCGTTTTCATTCCTTTGCAAACAGCAAGAAGTTTATATGGCAATATGCGTTTTGTAATTCAGATAATGGTACGTAAAGGCATCAATAAAAAATTAATTGCCGAAGAAGCAACAGGACTATTCCGAATCATAAGAAAGTTACCTATTGGTTCGGAAGATAATTTTAGTGTCAATCAAAATGATAATTTAGTAAATACCCTATTAGATAGTATTAAGTATGTGCGATGGGCAGCCATTATTATTGGCATCATCACCTTGCTAGGTTCCGTTATTGGATTAATGAATATCATGTTAGTGTCGGTAGCAGAGCGTACGCGTGAAATTGGTTTAAGTAAAGCTATAGGTGCAAAAGCCAGTACAATCAAACAACAATTTTTAACCGAATCTATTTTAATAAGCTTGCTAGGTGGAAGCCTAGGCGTAGTGCTAGGAATTAGTGTTGGTAATGCAATTGGCTTAGCTTTTCATGTTGGATTCATCATGCCATGGTTATGGATATTTGTTGGTTTAAGTTTATGTACCTTAGTGGGTATTTTATCCGGTATTTACCCAGCACAAAAAGCATCTAAATTAGATCCTATAGTAGCCCTTCGATATGAGTAATCAAAAAGTCAACCATCAACTTAAAGCACGGGTCTATAGATCTACCGGCAGCTGGTATATCATAAAAAATATAGCTGGAGAACTTTTACAAGCGCGCTTTAAAGGAAAGTTCAAAATAGATGCGGCTATCAAATCATCTAATCCAATTGCAGTTGGCGATTGGGTCATCTATGAAGAGCTTCCCGACGAAGAAGGTATTGTAACGATAACGGATATTGAAAAACGAAATAACTATATAGTTCGGGTTTCGCCTCAAAACAGACATCACAAACATATCATTAGTGCCAACTTAGATGCCGCAATTGTGATGGCAACCATCGACTCGCCAAAAACATCGATGGGGTTTGTAGATCGATTTTTAATTACTGCTGCAGCCTATCATATTCCGGCTATTATCATCATCAATAAAATAGATTTACTTAAAGACAAACATCAACCTACTTTAGCCACTTGGATTAAAACCTATACCGATGCTGGCTATCCGGTAATTCCCATGCATGTAGAAGATGCTGCAAAAATAAAAGAATTGAATGCGCTACTAGCCAACAAAACTACCTTGTTTTCTGGCCATTCTGGTGTTGGGAAAAGTACCTTGATCAATAAAATTCTACCCAACATTCAGCAACGCACCAAAATAGTTTCAGATTGGTCGGGCAAAGGACAACATACCACTACCTTTGCAGAGCTATTTGATTTGCCTATGGGCGGACAAATCATTGACACACCGGGCGTGAAAGAATTTGGATTGATTGCTATTGAGAAAAGCGAATTGGGTCATTACTATCCAGAGATAAAAAATTATATGAGTGCCTGCAAGTTCAACAATTGCATACATATCAACGAGCCACAATGCGCTGTAAAAAATGCTGTGCAAGAAGGACGCATAAATGTAGATCGATACAAAAGCTATTTACAAATTATACAATCAATTGAGTAAACTATTTTCTTTATGATAACCTACAACGTAACCGTAAAACTTAATTCCAATATAGAATACGCTTGGAAACAATGGATGCTTGAAAAACATATGCCTGCTATACTTGCTACACAATGTTTTGATGCCTATGCCTTACACAAATTAATAGATCATCCGGATGATGAAGGCGTTACTTATGTGGCACAATATTTTGCACCAGATTATACCCACTATAATAATTATATAGAACACCATGCTCCCGGCATGCGTGCAGAAGGTTTGGAATTATTTGGCGATCAATTTATCGCGTTTAGAACGGTTATGGAGAATCAAGCGTAAAGCCCTACAAATAAAGGTTTTTAGTCGTTTTTAGTTGTCCCTTTTTTGGTCTAAATCATTCAAAATCAGTATTTAAAGCATTCTACAAGCATATAGCACAAACCCAATATGTGAATAACTTGTGGAAAGCCCTATAAATAAAGGGTTTCAAAGAAAAAAAAATAACTTAAAAAAATTTGGAACTGTGCTAAAGCTAAGTATATTTGTATTAAATCACTAACTCTTAAAAAAAACAATTATGAACAAAGCAGAATTGATTGAAAAAATCGCGAAAGAAGCAACTTTAACTAAAGTACAAGCTGGTGCAGCTTTAGATGCTTTCACTGACTCAGTAATCGGCGCATTGAAAAAAGGCGACAAAGTTACTTTAGTTGGTTTTGGTACTTTCTCTGTAACTGAGCGTGCGGCACGTAATGGTCGTAACCCACAAACTGGTGCTACTATTAAAATTAAAGCTCGTAAAGCTCCTAAATTTAAAGCTGGTAAAGAATTCTCTACTAAAATTGCTAAAAAATAAGCTACTTTTAGTTTAAGAAAAAAAAAGCAAGAGTTTTCTCTTGCTTTTTTTTATATTTGCAGTCTAAACAATTAAAAATATTTAATCATGGGAAGAGGTGATAATCGTACTAAACGCGGTAAAATTGCAAATGGTTCATTTGGTAAAGTTCGTATCGCACGCAGAACAAAAAGATTAGGCTCTAAAGCTAAGAAAGCTTAAGATGTCATTAAATAAAAAAGCCCTTGCATAGCAAGGGCTTTTTTATTTAACTAAGGAGCTACTCTATATCGGCTCCAGGTTCCATTATCTTGTTTTTCAAAAACAATTCTATCGTGCATGCGACTACTTCTGCCATGCCAAAATTCTATTTTAATTGGAACGATTCTATAACCACCCCAATGAGCTGGGCGTGGAACAGCATCTGTATAATGTTGTTCGAATTGCGCGAAACGCTCCTCTAAAAGTTCTCGCTTTTCAATTTTTTGACTTTGAGGAGATGCCCATGCGCCCAACTGACTAGCTCTTGGTCGGGAGGCAAAATACGTATCGTTTTCAGCAGCTGTTAATTGCTCAGCAACGCCCATAACCCTTACTTGTCGCTCCAACTCTTTCCAATGAAATACCAAAGAAGCTTTTGGATGCTTTGATAATTGTGCGCCCTTTTCACTTTCGTAATTTGTAAAAAAAGTAAACCCACGTTCATCTAAGCCTTTCAGCAATACAATGCGCGCATCGGGAAAACCATCTTCTTGAAGGGTACTTAAGGTCATTGCATTGACATCGTCAATAGCTGCACGAACGGCGTCTTCAAACCAAGTATGAAAAAATGAAAAAGGATCATCTCCCACCACCTCTTCTGACAAAGATGCTAAGATATAATCCTTTCTAATATCCGCAATTGAAATTCGGGACATCCTAATCTTTAGTAAAAAGATATTTAGCCATTACAAATATTAACTCAACCGTCATTGCAAGAATGAAAAACCAAGTTAATAATGGACCAATTTTATTTCCGAAATCGTAAAAAGCGTTTAATAACATAGTAGTTAGTTTAGATAATAATAGACTGCAATTTACAAAACATGCTGTATATATTTTTAGAAATCGCTTCTTTTTTATTAAATTTATAAAAATTACTACGTTATTAAACTTCAAAGACACATACCTTTTTTAAAAGCTGTTTTGCGCTACGCACTAACCGCTTTTGGTGGCCCACAAAGCCATATAGGCATGATGTTGAAAACATTTGCTCAGGAGCGAAAAGATGTAACGGAAGAAGAATTGCTTGAATACAATTCGTTTTGCCAAATGCTACCGGGCCCTTCTTCTACACAAACCATAGCCTTAGTAGCGCTTAAAAGAGGCGGTATCGGTTTGGCAATCATTACCTTACTTATTTGGATTTTCCCTGCCGTATTTTTAATGGGCTTGGTTTCCTTTTTTGTATATAAATTTCAATTACAAAATACGCACAGCAATTTATTTAAATTCCTACAACCTATGACGGTAGGCTTTATTCTATATGCAGCGGTAAAATTTACAAAGAAAAGTGTGCATCATATGGCCACCTGGGCTATTATGATTGGTAGCATTGTGGTGATGCTGCTGTTTAAAAGCCCCTGGACCTTCCCTCTTTTATTAATCGCAGCTGGCACGGTAAGTAATTTTAGTGATCGTCGGATACCTGAAAAAACAAAAAAACCAATGCCCATACCATGGGTGAACTTATGGATTTTTGCAATCGTATTTTTAGTGGCGGGTTTATTATCCGAGTTATCGCGCTTGCAAAATTGGAAACACCAAGATGTCTTTCACATTTTTGAAAACTTCTATCGTTTTGGGAGCATTGTTTTTGGTGGTGGACAAGTATTGTTGCCTTTAATGATTGTGCAGTTCGTAAACTTACCCGTACTCAGAAATGAATCACCCCTTATTAGTGCTAGCGCTATTACAACTGGTTATGGCATTGTGCAAGCGGTACCCGGCCCTGTATTTTCCGTATGCGCTTATATAGGCGGAATGATTATGAGCGGTTATGGATGGGAATGGCAATTGATTGGAATCTTAGTAGCCACTATCGCTATTTTTCTACCAAGTTCCCTAATCCTCTTTTTCCTATTCCCCGTGTATCAACAGTTGAAACAACATGTTATTATATTCAGAGCGTTAGAAGGTATTTCA
>CAIWHF010000104.1 GCA_903912405.1 uncultured Bacteroidota bacterium
AAATAGGTATAAAAGCTATTTGGTCTTTAATTTGATAGCTATAGGATAAGATTTAAAACTATTAATTATGAATTTAAACAATTTTACTATCAAAGCGCAAGAGCTTATACAAGCAGCGCAGCAATTAGCATTTAATCTTCAATCGCCAAGTATAGAAACTGTACATTTACTAAAAGCGATGCTAGAAGATAAGGATGCACCTATATCTTATTTGCTCAAAAAGAACAATATCATTCTGCCTTCCTTACAAGCTAAATTAGAACAAGAATTAGCCCGATTGCCTAAGCAAACCTCTGGAGATCCGGCTACAACTATATCAAAAGACTTGAACTCAGTAATATTGAAAGCAGGCAGTTTGATGAAAGAATTTAATGATGAATTTATCACGGTCGAATTGTTGTTATTAGCATTATTATCTATTAAGGATGCTATAAGTTCCTTATTAAAAGATCAAGGGCTTACAGCAAACGGGTTGACATTGGCTATTAAAGAATTGCGAAAAGGCGCTAGTGTAGATTCTGCAACGAGCAGTCAAGAGTTTCAATCTTTGAAACGATACGCAATCAACTTAAACGATGCCGCACAAAAAAACAAGTTAGATCCTGTTATTGGAAGAGACGAAGAGATTAGAAGGACCTTGCATATTTTAAGTAGACGATCTAAAAATAATCCTATTTTAGTTGGCGAACCAGGTGTTGGTAAAACCGCTATTGTAGAAGGTTTAGCCCATCGTATAATCAACGGTGATGTACCCGATAATCTAAAATCTAAAGTTATTTACGCTTTAGATATGGGCTCTCTAATGGCTGGAGCAAAATATAGAGGGGAATTTGAAGAACGCTTAAAAGCGGTGGTAAAAGAAGTGAGTGATAGCAATGGCGAAATTGTACTTTTTATCGATGAGATTCACACCTTAATTGGTGCGGGCGCCATGGAAGGAGCTATGGATGCTGCAAATATTTTGAAACCTGCTTTAGCAAGAGGAGAGTTGCGTGCTATTGGTGCAACCACTTTAAATGAATATCAAAAGTATTTTGAAAAAGATAAAGCCTTAGAAAGAAGATTTCAGAAAGTGATAATCGATGAGCCTAATACCGAAGATGCCATCTCAATTCTACGAGGATTAAAAGATCGCTACGAGTCGCACCATAAAGTACGTATTAAAGACGAAGCTATTATAGCCGCTGTGGAGTTGTCGCAACGCTATATAAGTGATCGCTTTTTGCCCGACAAAGCAATTGATTTAATTGATGAAAGTGCAGCAAAATTGAAATTAGAAATCAATTCTATGCCAGAATCTTTAGATGAATTAGAACGTAAAATTAGACAATTGGAAATTGAGCGCGAGGCAATCAAAAGAGAACATGATGATGAGAAGTTAAAAGTGCTTTCACAAGAAATTTCTTTATTGCATGTAGAACGTGATACCTTAAAAGCAAAATGGCTGGAAGAAAAATCGTTGGTTGATCAAATCAATAAAGCAAAATCTACCATTGAGCAATTAAAGCAAGATGCAGATAGAGCAGAGCGCGATGGTGATTATGGTTTGGTGGCAGAGATTCGCTACGGTAAACTCAAAGAACAAGAAACGATTATAGCTAAGCTAAATGACGATTTGCAGGAAATGGATAGTCATCATAAACGTTTATTGAAAGAAGAAATTGATGCGGATGATATTGCAGAATTAATTGCTAAAGCAACAGGTATTCCGGTGCAACGAATGCTGCAGAGCGATCGAGATAAGCTATTACTTTTAGAGGAAGAATTACATAAACGAGTAGTTGGTCAAGAAGAAGCTATAACAGCGGTAGCCGATGCTATCCGTAGAGGGAGAGCAGGCTTGCAAGATCCAAGAAAGCCCATTGGTTCCTTTATTTTTATTGGTACTACCGGTGTAGGTAAAACAGAATTAGCAAAAGCACTAGCAGAAGTTTTGTTTGATGATGAATCGATGATGACGAGAATAGACATGAGTGAATATCAAGAAAAACATAGTGTGAGTAGGTTGGTTGGTGCTCCTCCGGGTTATGTGGGTTATGAAGAGGGTGGTCAGTTGACAGAAGCAGTAAGAAGGAAGCCTTATTCTGTTATTCTCTTAGATGAGATAGAGAAGGCACATCCCGATACATTTAATGTGCTATTACAAGTTTTAGATGATGGTCGCTTAACGGATAATAAAGGTAGAGTAGTGAATTTTAAAAATACGGTAATCATAATGACCAGTAATATGGGCTCTTCAATTATTCAAGAGCGCTTTGCAGATGTTGATGAAAAAAATATAGCAGCTATTATTGATCAAACCAAAGAAGAGGTGATGCAATTATTAAAACAAGCTATGCGACCAGAATTTTTAAATAGAATAGACGATATTATTATGTTTCATCCTTTACTTAAGAAAGAGATACGATCTATTATTAAAATTCAACTACAGCATTTAATACAGCAATTAGCGGCACAACAAATTAATATTTCTTTTACCGATTATGCTATTGATTACTTAGCAGAGCGAGGATTTGATCCACAATATGGAGCAAGACCGCTAAAAAGAATAATTCAGAAAGATATTATTAACGAGTTGAGTAAGAAAATTATTGCCGGTGATATTGATAAATCTAAGCAATTACTTATAGATGTATTTGATCATCTCATTGTGTTTAGAAACGATACGAAGTAAATAAAAAAACGGATGAATTTTCATCCGTTTTTTAGTATAGCTTTTGTACTTTTAACATTCAATCACCATTATGTATATACAAAACCTAGAATTTTCCGATAGTGAAACATTGTTAGATATGCTTTTCGATTTCGAATTGGGCAATGCATCTCCGTGGTTGCAAGCGACAAAAAGTACTATTGATGCTGCGGTGAGTGCCAATCAGGCTTTTAATGATTTTGTAGCAACACTATCCGATGAAGAAGAGCGCATGGAAGTGCAAGATGAGGAACGACGACTGCAATTAGCTGCTGCATTGCAAGAGCAGTTCACAGCATTTGAAGTAAAAAATAATACGCTCCTTGCAAAAAATGACAAGGAAGTGGTAGTGCTATATGATATTGATTTGTATTAAAGTATATCTTTTAAGTAATGATTTTAAAAAAATTAGGTATCTATTGCCGTATTTTTAAAATCCAATGTTTTTAATTTAGGGGCTTTAAAATAGCTAATGGCAACAACCCCTAGGGTCATAATGCCGCCAAATACTACAGCCGGAACCGTTCCCATCCATTTAGCGGTTAGTCCGCTCTCCATAGCGCCTAATTCATTGCTAGAAGTGATGAATATGGTATTGACAGCAGAAATTCTTCCTCGCATATCATCAGGTGTTTGCAATTGTAAAATCGTTCCTCTAATAACAACACTTATAGCATCGCAGATACCGCCCAGCATCAATAAGCATAAGGAAAAATAGAAATTGGTAGAAAGTCCAAATAATATGGTGGTTATACCAAAGCCGGCAATACAGAGATACATTTTAATGCCCGGTTTTGTTTCTAATGGGATAACAGACAGTGCTAATAAGGTAATCATAGCTCCAATTCCGGGTGCTGCTCTGAGCCATCCAAAACCCATTTCGCCTACATGAAGTATCTTATCTGCATATACGGGAAGTAAAGCTACCGCTCCGCCAAATAAAACAGCAAACATATCGAGTGATAAAGCAGCTAATAAAACCTGATTTGTAAATACAAAATGAAGTCCTTCTCTTAAGCTGTTTAAAATAGGTTCTTTAGTTTTCTTTACAATTGCTTGTTTAGGAATTTTGAGCATACAATACAAGCCAAATAATTGAAAGATAATTACACACAATAAACTATAGTAATAGCTCATTAAGCCAATGCAAATACCACCTAATAATGGTCCAAGAACTGCTCCGGCTTGCCAACTGGTGCTGCTCCAAGCTGTGGCATTAGGGTATTGTTTTCTTGGAATTAGCAATCCAAATAAAGAGAAGTTAGCTGGACCATAAAATGCTCTTAAACTACCACCCATAAAAACACCCAAATAAATAAGCCAAACGACTGTTTGTTTGGGAACACTTTGCAAAATGAGATCACTTGCTAATAAGCAATAAAATATAGATAAGCCAATATAGGCAATGATGCAAGTAAGTAATACACTTCTTTTTTCTCTAGTTTCTACGAAATGACCTGCAAATAAAGAACCGGCAACAGCCGGAATTACTTCCCACAAACCTAATAAGCCTAGCGATAATTCACTTTTGGTAAGGTTGTAAACGAGATAACTAACGATGGCTGTCTGCATCATCATTGCCGTGATCATTGTTAATCGAGTAGCGATATAATTTCGAAAGTGTTTATTTCGAAGCGCTTTGTTTTTAATTAAAAATGGAATAACAATTTTCAAGGGATAGTTTTGTGCGAATTTATTCAATATTAATAATGTATTCTACTTTACTTAAGTTATTTTTGTTCACATGAAAGCCCTGCTTCAATTAATACAATTTAGTTTCCTACAAGCGATTCAAGAATTAAGAGTGAATCGTTTGCGAACCACGCTTTCTCTATTAGGCATTAGCATTGGTATTTTTTGTATAATTTCAGTACTTACGGTATTAGATAGTATGGAGCGTAATATTAGAAAAGAAGTAGCAACCTTAGGCAGTGATGTTGTCTATATCAATAGATGGCCATGGATGGATGAAGGTGGAGAATATAAATGGTGGGATTTTTTAAGGCGCCCAAGTATGGGAGTAAAAGAATTGAAAGCTGTAAATGGCTTACCACATGTACAATTTGCAACACTATGTTTTAGTGAAAATAATGTAACCATAAAAAATAATCAGAATGAATTAAGTGGCGTAAATGTTTATGCCGTAATGCCTTATTTTGAAAATACCCAGAATTTAGAAATACTGAAAGGGCGTTATTTTTCTTCTACGGAATTAGAAGGTGGTACGGCTTGTGGCGTAATAGGCGACAAGCTCTACAACGAATTATTTCCTTCCCAATTAAATCCAATTGGTACGTATGTTTTTTATCATGGCAAGAAAATTAAAATTATAGGATTGCTTAAGAAAATGGGTCAGTCCATGTCTGGATTTGATTTTGACAATGGATTACTCGTGCCTTATTATGTTACCTCTAGTATTCTTGATTTAAAATCATTGCAATACGATCCTATGCTGATTGTAAAAGCAAGCAACGAAAAGTCATTGGAAGAAATGACCTATGAATTGACAGGCGCATTGCGTGCTATTAGAAAAGTAAAGCCCACCGAACCTAATAACTTTGCAATCAATAAACTTAGTCAAATCTCCGACCGATTGGATACAATTTTTGCAACTATCAATGTGATTGGTTTTGTTATAGGCGGATTTTCATTAATAGTGGGTGCTTTTGGTATCGCGAATATTATGTTTGTTACAGTTAAAGAGCGTACCAAAATGATTGGACTGAAAAAAGCTATTGGAGCTCCTGCAGCAACTATATTGATGGAATTTTTAACGGAAGCGGTTATCTTATGTTTATTGGGTGGTTTGTTTGGAATAATAAGTGTTTTCCTATTATCTTTGTTAGCCACTTATTTGGCTGATTTTGAAATGGTTTTAACATTAAAAAATATTGGAATTGGAACAAGTATCTCCCTTCTTGTGGGTGTACTTGCAGGCTATATTCCAGCTAAAAAAGCAGCTGCACTTAATCCTGTAGAAGCTATTCGATCTCATTAATTGCTTTCCTTATGAAGATAACTTTACTAACAAAACAGCAGATTGAAAAGAAAATTAATCGTATTGCTTTTCAAATTCTAGAACAACATTTAGATGCTACTGCTATTGCCTTAGTGGGAATTGCAGATGCAGGTTTAGTGATTGCTTATAAATTAGCAGATGTGCTTAAATCTATTGCTGATAAAGAAGTGCAAGTAATTGCACTGAGCATGGATAAAAAAAATCCTTTAAAGAAAGAAATTACTTTGTCGGCTCCTATTAAAAATCAATCTATTATTTTAGTTGATGATGTTTGCAATAGTGGTAAAACTCTAGTGTATGCTTTAATGCCGCTTTTGCATGCAGCTCCGTCCGCTATAAAAATTGCTGTTTTAGTGGAGCGTAAACATACTGCATTTCCAATTGCACCAGATTTTGTTGGCTTATCAGTAGCTACAACTTTACAAGATCATATTATAGTAGAAACCTCCAATAACGAACTTATTCAAGCCTATTTACAATAAATTCATGAATAACTATACACTCGTAATTCACGGCGGAGCCGGAAATATTCACCCCGGCATGATGGGTGCTGCTCTTGAAAAAAAATATCAATTAGCACTGCAAACAGCTTTAAATCAAGGCTATCAGGTATTAGAACAAAAAGGAACGGCCTTAGACGCGGTTGCCGCAGCTATAGTAGCGCTAGAAAACAATCCACTTTTCAATGCAGGGAAAGGATCTGTCTTTACAAAAAAAGGACTGCATGAAATGGATGCATGCATTATGAATGGTGCAGATTTACAAACGGGTGCAGTAGCGGGTGTAAGAAATATTCAAAATCCTATTTTATTAGCAAAAGAGGTGATGCTGCATTCAGGGCACGTATTATTAAGTGGTAATGGAGCAAGCGAATTTGCTATGTCGAGAGGTTTTGCTTTTATGCCTGATGATTATTTTTATAATAAAGAACGATATGATCAATGGGTAGATATTAGGGATACCGATTTTTATCAACTAGATCATAAAGAGGATAATCTAAAAGGCACGGCTCCCAATCCAGATTATAAATTTGGAACAGTGGGTGCTGTTGCCTGCGATCACCAAGGCCATATAGCTGCGGGCACTTCTACTGGCGGCATGACCAACAAGCGCTTTGGTAGAATAGGAGATAGTCCTATTGTTGGTGCTGGCACCTACGCGAATGATGCAACTTGTGCTATTTCTTGCACAGGTCATGGTGAGTATTTTTTAAGAGCAGTGGTAGCCCATGATATTGCTTGTTTGATAGAATATAAAGGGCTTAGTTTAAAAGCAGCCTGCGAAGTAGTAGTCTTAGATAAGCTCAAAAAAATGGGCGGAGAAGGTGGTTTGATAGCCGTGAATGCTGCAGGTGATTACGAGTTTTGTTTTAATTCGGCTGGCATGTATAGAGCTATGAAATCTTCTAAAGGCGAAGAGCTTGTTGCTTATTATGGTCAAGCATCTAAATAAGTAGCTATCATTTTTTCGGTACTAAGCAATTGCCATATTTTTGATACTACTGCTGATTGATTTCTTTGTTGCCACCAAAGGTCAATGGTATTATTATTAAATATACCTCTTTTTTTGAGTTGATTAAGCGCATCTAATACGTAGTTTTCTATCGTTTTATTATTTGCAAGCCATTGTGCTGTTGGTAATGCAAATCCTTTTTTAGGCATCTGCATATTGGCTGCTAAGATATGTTTTTGAGCAATGGCTCTTAAAACAGGCTTATTCCTATTTTTTTGATAGACAAGAGACGTTTTTAATCGAAATACGGCTGTTGCTAATTCATGATCTAAATAAGGATAACGGGCTTCCATGCTATGTTTCATATAACTTAAGTCTTCTCTTACTACATGATGATTTCCCACATTGTGCTGTAAATCTAATAAGCTAATTTTTTCTAAATTAGAAATAGGCAATTGTTCTATGGCCTCAAATTGTTTGGGTGTAGGTAAGGATAAAGGATGTGAAACGAGTTGCTGAAGTTCACTCAGCTGCATTCCCTCATGAAATAAACCATAAAATTGAGAAACCGTTTGTGCCTTCCAAAACTGCTGTAAAGTTTTTGTTTTTTGAAAAGGTAAGGGAGGTATGAAATTCGCCATCCAAGAAAAATGATGGAGCTTTTCCCATTGGTAGATTCGCTGATAGTATTGATATCCTCCAAATAGTTCATCAGCGCCTATACCATTAATTACCACTTTAAATTGTTTATCGTGCATAAATTTAGCAGCTAAAACTACGGGTTCAATACTGGTATAAGGAGCTTCAAAATGCGTAAGAGATGCATCTAGGTCACTCAACAAATCATCTGCATGCAATTCCTGTATATGTGCCTGTAATTTTAAGTGGGAGGCAATTGCTTTTGCTTGCGGAAGCTCATTGTAATGTTGTTCGTTTAGTGCTAGTGTATAGGATGCTAAATCGGGTTTGTATTTTTTAGCAATAGCCGAAAGGGTAGTAGAATCTATTCCGCCACTGAGCATCGAAATAATTGGCACATCAGCTTTAAGTTGTTTTTTTACAATTTGATGAAGCAATTCTTCTATGTGTTCAATCGTGGTATTGGTTCTTTGTAGTTGTAAAAGTTGCAGCGTATCCCAATAGGTATGGGTTGATGTTTGTTGTGCAGCAAGATCAATTTTTAAATAAGTACCTGGAGCTAAGGCGTTGATATGTTTAAAACAAGTAGCATGATCAGTACTTTGTTGCCATAAATAGTTAGTGTATAATCCATTTACATTGAGCTTTTTTTCTAACGAAGGCACTTTAAGTATTGCTTTAATTTCAGAGCTCCAATAGAGTGCGTCTTTATGTTGACTAAAATACAGGGGTTTTATTCCAAAGCGATCTCTTATCAAATATAGGGTATTGTCTCTTTTATCTAAAAGAGCAATGGCAAACATGCCATTCAATTTTTGAATACAGTTGATGCCCCAATGTTGGTAGGCTGTTAAAACTACTTCGGTATCACTTTTGCTTTTAAAGCTATAGCCTGCTTGTTGTAGTTCACTTCTTAGTTCTTCAAAATTATATATAGCACCATTGAAAGTAATAGCAATGCTGCGGTCATGGTTTAGCATGGGCTGATGACCAAGAACGCTGGTGTCAAAAATGGCTAAACGTCTGAAGCCCATGCCAATTTGGTATTGGCTATTATGGCTTAATGAAGGATAGGCTGTTTTAATCTCAGCT
>CAIWHF010000105.1 GCA_903912405.1 uncultured Bacteroidota bacterium
ATCGTCTTTACGTTTTTCTCTCCTCTCTTGCATAACTTGTTGTAACCTAGCAGCTTTTTCCTCAAGTTTAGCGTAAATAAATACCTCAATAGATTGGTCTAGTAATACATAAACAATTCTAATAAATTTGTTTTCGTTATCCCTTCTCCAAATTCTACCCTCGACTTGTCGCATATCTGTTGGATTCCAGTCTGGTGTCATAATATACATTGTACTCGCCTTGTTTTGTAAATCAACTCCCTCTTTAATTGCAGGAGAGCCAAATAGCACTTTAATCTTACCGTCTTGAAAACCTTTAATGTAAGCCTCTTTAGCGTCATCCCCCGTATTAGATGTAATTAATTTAACCTCATCTGCCGTAAACCAACCTTTGTCAATTAAGTATTGGATAATTAATTCTGCAATATTCTTTTTTTCAACTTTAGGATTACCATTACTATCGATATAATAATGATTAAATCTCATTATAT
Source organism: uncultured Bacteroidota bacterium (assembly GCA_903912405.1). Taxonomy (GTDB): domain Bacteria; phylum Bacteroidota; class Bacteroidia; order Chitinophagales; family Chitinophagaceae; genus CAIWHF01. The sequence goes on from CAIWHF010000105.1 coordinate 471, forward strand.
TCATATATACGACTTGTCCAGAAACTTCTTTAGCACTCTCAAGTTGAGGCAGCTCTTTCCTAATCATATCAATTTGGTTTAAATCATCTTGCGTTGGATTAGACAAGCCTTGTAATTTTTTTAAATCAGCCCTAAAATCATCAATCTTTTTAGGGATTTCGTTTGTGTGATAATCCTTAACCATTTTCAGTGCCTTAACTAAGTATTCTATTTTAGGAGAATATTTAATTATGTTCTCTGGAGTAGGATCAGGTAAATCGTCACAACGATATAAATAAGGAGAAAGTGCAATAGATTTTGAAATACCTAAAGCTTTAAAAGTTATTCCGTAATCTATATTTTTAGTAAGTGTTTTAATAGTTTCGGATGCCGTACTTTCATCAGTGATTAGTTGCATATATTCTACCGATGGAGAACCTTTTATTTGTTTTAACGCTTTTTTGTAAAGTTGCCAGCCAGGTTGATAATTGTTAAATCCGTCTTTTACAAAAATAAGAGTTCCAAGTTTTGCATTTTTAAAGTCATCACTAGCATAATAATTTTGAACCTCTTGATAATCCTTTAAATTAACGCCGCCACTAATAGATGTAACATTAGAATTTAATAAAGTTCTTAAAGTTACAACAACAGAATCTCTTTCTTCTTCCTCTTTTGTCTTTCCACCTTTTTTCTTTGTTCCTCCCTCGCTTTTTTCTTTAGATTCTAATTCTTGGAAAACTGCTGCGTTAGGACAAAAATCGTCAAAAGTGTATTCAAGTTGAGTTTTAGGATTAACCTGCTTAGTTACCACCTTTTCAATATCAGCCATCGTTTTTCGTTGAATATCGTTCTGGTCTACAATAGAGCAAGTGTTAGTGTTCATTCTGTTCAAGACAGCAATCGTATTAATGTTACCCAAAGATTCAGAATCATTTTCAGTATCAACATCATCGGTTGAGGCATTTGCCTTTTTCATAGAGCTAGCGGATGAAAGTTTAGGGAAAATTATTTTCTCAGGCTTATCCCCAAATTTCTTATCCACTTTTTGTCCTTTATCTAAAGTCGCTTCTCTACGAATATCCATTACCGACCAAATCAAATTGATAAGCATTTCTTTATTACGGAAATCCTCTATTGTAACACGCTTGATAAACTCTCCATTCTGATTGAAATCATATTTTAAAGTTTCTTTTAAGAATAAGTCAAAAAAGTTTTTGATGTTTGATATACCATAATCTCTTAATTGATTAATACCAACTAAAGATAACATTGAAAATATTTCCGTAGGCTGATTACTAAACGGAGTTGCTGTTAATAACATTAAAGGCTTTCTGTTACCTAAAGCACGAATATATTGACAAACACTAAATACTGCAATAGAAACATCAGGAGCAGAACCTCCTTTAATATCGTGTGAACTTGTTCTGATAAAGATTGATGTTCCGTCAGCAAGATTAACTTTAATATTCGCATCTGTTTTTACGTTAGTGAAAAGCTTTTTTGCAATATGAGCTTCGTCAAGAATAAATCCATCAATCTTTAAATTGTCTAAGAAGAATTTACCTCTTTCGCCTTCTTCAGTCATTGAAGTATTAATCTTATCAAGTAATTCTTGTAATTGTTTTTGTAATACCTTTTGTGGATTTCTCTTGTAAGATTTTTTCTCTCCAGTTAGATCATCTAATACTGTTACACTAGAACCTTTTTTTGAGTCAAAGTTTTCCTCGGACTTATAAGTTGTAATTTCTTCAATAACACTTTTTATACCCTCCAAATATTTACTTGAGAAACCTAAATAATTAAAACATTCTTTGGTTGCTAAAATGATATTTCTATCAGATGTACCAAACGTCCAAGAACCATATTCGTAGATAGCAAAATCTTTCATTCTTTGACAGATTGATTGTATCCATTTGTGTAATTTAGAAAGAACTTCTAATATATATTCTTGAGCAACGGCAGTTACGGGTCTTAATATCTTAGCCCCATTTTTATCAATTAAAACTTTTC
>CAIWHF010000106.1 GCA_903912405.1 uncultured Bacteroidota bacterium
AAGCGGGGTAGTGGTAACCCCGCTTTTTTTATTTAACGACCGTATAACAAGTTTAAAAATAATCGAATCAAAAAAACTAATAATTTTATATAAAATTTTACTTTTATGAAAAGAATAGCCCTTATATGTAGTCTGTCTATAATGAGTCTTAGTTCTTGTATTATAGTGCATGTGCCAGTAGCTATGCCGCACACTACTGACTCTTCTTTTAGTATGATTGATCCTCACGATACTTTAAAATCGCATGTCAATTGTTCGCATGGAGGATTTCATTTTGTTAGCGTTTTACCATCGGGCCAATATGCTCGTATAGCTCCTAAAATGGGCTTTGGTTTTGATGTGGAAGGATATTCTAAAAATCTTACACCGAAGCAAAAAATGGCTACCTATTTAGGAGCTGATATAATGGTTGCTTGGAAAGATAGAACCGATATAACATTTGTAGACGTAGTAGGCTATCCTATGAAAGGACAAACCTATTTGGAAAACACCTTAGTTGCAACGCATTTTAATGCCCGTTTTGAGCTCAATAAAAAGAAATTCAGACCCTATATTTTAGGCTCTTTGGGCTGGTTAGGTTTTAGTACTGATCAGATGTTGAATGTGAACAATAGAACTAATGCTACCAATTCAATTATGATGGGTACCTTTAATAAGAGTATAAATTTGGGTTTCCGATATTTTATTCAAAAACAAGTAGCATTAGATTTCAGAGTTGGATTTAATATGCCTACCAAAACTGGTTTGAGTGAAATACAAACTGCTGATTATGATTCTGTAAGTACCCAATACAATACGCAAGACATCTCGTTGAATCCTTCTTTTTATTCAATTAAAGTGGGTTTATTGTTTTGTTTTGGCAAAGGCAAGTCAACTTCAAATAATACGTATTATCATAGGTCAAATTATTATCCATCTAATTCATATACACCTTCTTATAGTTCACCAAAAATAAGACCTGCAACACCAATAATGAGAAATTAAAAGTATAAGTAATGAATAAAAAAAGGTGGACTATGTCCACCTTTTTTTATAGGCAATTAATTAGTGCTTTACTCATGCTAAAAGTATTCTATGCAACTTTTTTTTAAGAAGAATGGCAATTGAATATACTGTATAATAAAAAGGTGGAAGCAACGCTTCCACCTTTTGTATTTATAAGCAATGAGTATTAGAAAGAATAACGTAAGCCTAATTGTAATCCCCAAACAGAAGAGTTGGTATATGCGTTTCTAAATGTAGAAGTTGGCAATACACTCATGCCGGTAGCTCTGTCAACTGTAGTGTTTAATTGATATGTTGCAGTTCCAGATGTTGAGTTTACAGTTGGTTTAAGTAAAGCACCATTGTTGATGTTCAACTCTTGGTAAATACCCCAATTTTTATTGATTAAATTTAAGGCATTCAACACGTCAGCACTAAATTGAATAGTATGTTTTTTACCATTAACTTGAATGTTGAAATCTTGAAGTATTCTTAAGTCTAAACGGTGATACCAAGGGTATTTTGCACCACTTTTATCAGCGAAACCACCTTTGTGTGTGCTTAAATATTTATCCTGATCCATATATTTTTGGAAAGCTTCCATTTGATCTTGTTTGCTGAATAATACAACACCACCAGTACCGGTAATATCTGTAAACGTTAAATCAGATGCTTTGTTAGGAACATAGATTAAATCGGCATTAGAATTGTCTCCATTAATATCCGCTGAGTAAATATAAGAGAATCTACCTTGTGTAGCACCTTCATAGAATGCAGAGATTGTAGTAGACGTTAATTTATTCCAATTGATTTTTTTAGATATACTAGCTATTATTCTGTGAGGCACGCAATACTGAGAAATACCAAGTACTTGAGCATTTGGCGTAGAAGCATTCGCTACAGATTGCCACGCAGAAATTGCACGAGAACCTGGATTGTTGCTCACGTCTGATACGCTAGAACCTGTATAAGCCGCCATTACGTATAAACCATTAGCAAAGTTCTTTTGGATTTGAGTAGTAAATATAAATCCTTCTCCTTTGTTTGTATTCGACAATACAGTAACGTTGTCTGTAGCCGTATTAAATTTACGAACAGTTGAGCTTGCGTAGTAAGGGCGAGTAGCGTTGCCTTCCGTTAACACTCTTGTTGTATTGTTTAAGTTAGCATCAAATTGGAATACTGCATTGATATCTTTGTTATAGATTGCTTCCAAAGTTAAGATATAGTTGTTTTTCAATTTAATATCTGTAGCTACATTTAAACGGATAATTTGCGGCATTTTGAAATTAGGATCCACTAATGCTAAACCAGATGTAGGTAATAATCTACCAGGTGTAGTAGGGAACCAAGTAGGATTATTAGTTTTAATTTGATTTACATCAGCTACTAGCGGAATGCTGTTTAAACGCGTAGTATCTGTAATGGTTACTAAGTTTAATAAGGTTCCTGTGCTACCTGGTTGGTTAGTAAACCAAACGAAAGGAACACGACCGCTAAATGCACCAACTCCACCACGAACTTGTAAACTTCTGTCTCCATTTACATCCCAGTTAAATCCAATTCTTGGATTGATGGTTGCAGGAGTAGTAGGCCACATGCCAGATTTGTAAGTTGTTGGTTTGCCATCCATGTTTAATAATCTTAAAGTATCAACAAATGGATTGTTGGTGATTTCGTTTTTGTAGAAAGGTTTGTCGATACGAACACCAGCAGTTAATACTAAACGATCGGTAACATTTACTTTGTCTTGGATATAAGCACTACCCATTCCAATGTTTAATTTAACATATGGATCTTGGCCATCATTTGCATAGCAATAAGAGAATGCTAATGGACGTTTGCCAGCTAAGAAGTCTGCAGTTGAGTTATATTGATAGTATCCTGTACCAGCACCATTTAAGAAACTATTTCCGAAGGTCATATAGTCATAAGCGATACCAGCTACAATAGTGTGTTTGCCAGTTTTGTAAGTTAAGTTGTCAATGAAGGTACCTACAGTGTTTTTAACATCATTTTTGTAAGTAAACAATTCATAACCTGCACTGATATAGTTAGCACCACTTTTTAAGATATCAATGAAAGGGAAGATATCGCTATTAGAAGTTCGTTGATCACGAATTTCTGTATAAGTAGCTAATAATTGATTGCTTAATTTACTTCCGAATTTAGAATTCAACTCAGCAGATAGGTTTTTAACTGTATTTTTAAATCCATAGTTAGAATTGTCATACGTTAAAGCGGTATTAGAAATACGGTTGTTTGAACGACGCGTAACACCACCTGGAACAGAAGTTCCGTTGATAGATTGGTTGTTTTCTGAAGTTACCGTATTAAAACTGATATTGAATTTATGATTTTTGTTGATGTTATAATCCAAACGAACTAACGCTTTTGTATTTCTTGAACCCCAATTTTCTCCATATCCTTGGTAAGCACCAGTAGCATAGCCATAGTTGTTTTTTAAGAAATTAGAAACAGCTATTAAATCTGTTTCTAAAACAGAAGTTTGGTTAGGATTACCAGTTGCAGATCCAGGATTAGCAATTTGTGGGATTTGAGGAGTAATCGTTGATTCTTTTTCGAAGTTTACGAAATAGAATAATTTATTTTTCTTGATTGCACCACCTAATCTAAAACCAGTGATTTTCTTTGTAGAAGCTAATGGATCTGGCAATGTGTAATCTGCAATTTTTTTACCGTTATAATTTTGGTTACGGTAGAATCCATAAACAGAACCTGTTAGGGTGTTATTACCACTTCTTGTTACTGCATTGATATTAGCACCCGTAAAGTTACTTTGACGAATATCATAAGGCGCTATATTTACTTGAATTTCTTCAATCGCATCTAAAGAGATTGGTTGCGCATCACCACCCGGTAAATTGCTTGAAGAAACACCAAAGTTGTTGTTAAAATTAGCACCATTGATTTGGATATTGTTATAACGACCATCTCTACCACCAAATGAGTTGCCGCCACCACCTTGAGGTGTTAAACGCGTAAAGTCATTGATAGAACGACTGATAGTAGGTAAAGTAGAAATTTGACCTAATCCAATGTTTGTTGAAGCACCTGTACGTTGGTTATTCAAAATTGGATTGCGGCTAGTAGTTTTTACCGTTACATTTCCAAGTTCTTTTCCGCCATCTGCCATACGAGCATTTAAGCGATATGCTTCGCCTAAGGTAATGTAGATGTTGTCGAATACTTGTGCCTCATAACCAATGTAAGTGATTTCAACTTTATACGGACCGCCAATGCGAAGTCCATCTAGGTCAAAACTACCATTGTCTTGAGAACTGGTACCGTATACAGTTCCAGATGGTAAGTGCGTTGCTTTTACTGATGCACCAGGAAGGCCAGAGTTCTTTTGATCTTTAACCATACCTGTTAAATTACCAGAGGTAACTTGTGCAAAAGCTTGCAAACTTACAAAGGCTATAAGCATAGCCAAAATGCTGA
>CAIWHF010000107.1 GCA_903912405.1 uncultured Bacteroidota bacterium
ATTTTTATGCAGAACTACCTAGACGAATTTTGTTATAAGTTTAACAGAAGATACTTTGGAGATAAGCTTTTCAACAGATTGATGGTCGCTTGCATTGAAAATAATTAATGAAAATTGGGTATGAAAACGGACGGTCATTAAATATTCATTACAGGAGATTCAATGGTACTCAATACACTACATGAAATAGGAAGTGAAGAGATATCGAGGTCTCAATCTTTTGCAAATCATTTGAGGTTAATTCACTGAAAAGAGTCTGCAAGCAATGCTATTCTTTTGAAGCCTAGATGCTTTATTCTACAGTAAGTCGATGCTTGTGCAAGAAACTAATAAATCAAGATAAGTATTGAAGAATAAAGTGATATTAAGAAATTATGTCTTCATACAATGAATCGCTAGCTTACGCTTGCTATGGAGGACATAAAGGAAATACTTTTGTTGTGAAAAACTGAATCTAATAACAAAAACTTGCTTCATCTCGAAATCAAGCGCCTGCGTGATTGGAAGTAGTAGCCTGCTTTAGCAGCTACTACGGAAAGCACAATTCCTTTGCGTTTGTTTTACGCAAAGGAACAGGCCCTAAAAAGAAAAAAATATTTATTTTTAGAAATAGCTTTGTAGATTGGTGAAATAGGCTTCGAATGCCTTTCTACCTTTGCTACTGATGGCACATGAAGTATGAGGGTAATTATCTTTGAAAGTCTTGCTGATAGTGATATACCCGGCATCTTGCAGTTTGTTCAGTTGTACACTCACATTGCCCGCTGTGGCTCCAGTCTTCTCTTTGATATAAGAAAAGTCCGCCTCTTTCACTCCAATTAGCAAGGAAATAATGGCTAGCCTAAGCTCCGAATGAAGGATTGGATCAAGCGGTTTGAACATCTGATTGACCTTTGAATTGTTTTCTTAATAAAATTCCTGGGATAATATAACCCAAACTAATACTTACTGCAAAGATGAGTAATTGTAAACTATTGCTAGGCATAAAATAGTAGCCAAATGATCCAAGCCAAAAAACAAATGAACCGTAAATAAGTGGTTTAAACTTAAGGATGACACCCGACATAAATACAGCAAATCCCGTGATGACCATGATAAATGCATTAGGTGAATGGTCATAGACATTGCATAAAAAGATGGTGGAAAATAGGCTGATACCAAAACCTAACCAGATATATTTATAGTAGTCGTCAACAAAAGTTTTTACTTTTCTTTTGGCAGCTTTTTTAGAGCCATGCCATTTTGATAAGGGAATACCTACTAATGGCATTACCAACCACACATTATTACTCTCTTCTAGCATATCCATAAAAGTAATCATTACATATTGTATCAGGCAACACGCCACTAATATTACACCCCATAGTAAAAAGTGAAATCCATCTTCAGAGATATTGTTTCTCGTGGTAGATAGCATTTCGGCAATGATAGCCAGGCTTTTTTCGTTGTTCATTTCTTGATTTTCCATTTTTTAAAATTTTATGTGTTTGTAAATATATTGCAAAAGTAAATTAGTTTATTTTATAAACCAAATTTATTTTAATTTTTTTATCCTCCTATAGAGTCACTCCCAAGAAGACTATAAGAAGGCCTATGGGAAAAGATCAATAATAGCATACAACTTTTCTTAATTTTTTTTAAAAATTGCATTGGAGTAAGTTTTTTCATTGCTAAAATTCGCATTAAAAAACCCCTGCTAAATCTATCAGCAGAGGTTCTTTATATGATTGAATACAGCTTTTACCAATATCCTAGTACCGTACTTCCCGTGGTACCTGA
>CAIWHF010000108.1 GCA_903912405.1 uncultured Bacteroidota bacterium
AGTTGATTTTAGTATTAATTAAATATAGAAGAGCTTGAATACAGAGTTTGAAATTATAGCAGCATTAGCAAATGGTAAAGAGTGGGCTACTAAGTTAGTTTACGAATCTAATGCATCTATAGTCATTAATGCACTGAAATTAAAAGGTGCAGCACAGGAAGATGCAGAAGATATCTATCAAGAAGCGATGTTGATATTGTTTAATAAAGCACAAGACGATGCGTTTAGGTTTACGTGTAAGATTGGTACCTATTTATATGCTATTAGCAATAATTTATGGTTGAAGCGATTTGACAAAAACCGGCGCTCACCAATTTTGCAAACAGATTCAGAGCAATTGATGGTGTATGCTGAAAGTGCCTTAGATAGCGACATGGAATTTTTTGCAGAGAAAGAGCAGCAGTTTTTAAAGTTAAGAAACGCAATGCAGCAATTAGGCGATCCTTGTGCTAAGCTATTGAAGAGCTTCTATAAAAAAGAAATGACAATGCAAGAGATTGCTCATGCTTTTGGTTATACCAATGCAGAAAATGCAAAATCTCAAAAATATAAATGCTTGGCTCGTTTAAAGAAAATTTACTCGGACCAATAAATAAAATTACATGGAAAAGAATATTTGGGAATGGTCGGAATTATATACATCTAATGAATTATCATCGGATGATTTAATCTATTTAAATAATCGATTACAAAATGATGAAGCGTTTAAAATAGCTTTCGATGATCAAGTTGCATTTGTAGCAAACCTGCATGCTATGCACAAACAAGATGCATTTGCTGCACAACTAAAAGCATTATCATCGAAGAAACCAAACAACACCAGTAAGCTTTCCAAAATTATTCATTTGTCTATCAATCAATGGAAAGTAGCTGCAATGGCTGCTTCGGTTGCCTTACTTACTTCGTTGCTTACCTTATTCATTGTAAAGCAAGAAAAGCCTAGTAAACAATATAGCATGTTGCGCCGGGAGATAGAAACGATTAAAAAATCTCAACGTCAATTAATTAGTACTCTTCAAAGCAATGACCAGAGCGATTTGCAGCCGGGCTCTTATACGGGTACTGCATTTGCTATAAGTAAAGAAGGTTATTTCATAACCAATTATCACGTTACCGAAGGCGCTGATTCTTTATACTTACAAACCCAATCTGGAAAATACCACAAGGCAATTGTAGTGGCTTATGATAAGGCAAGTGATTTGGCCTTATTAAAAGTATTGAAAGCATCAAAACAACTGGTGGATGTGCCTTACGCTTTTGCAAAATCTAAAATAAATATCGGCTCTGCTATTTTTACCCTTGGATATCCCGACGAAGAGATTGTATATAAAGAAGGATACATATCTGGTAAAAATGGTTTCGAAGGTGATACTATGCAATATCGTTTAGAAATGATGGCACAGCCCGGACAAAGCGGTTCGCCTATAATCGATTCCAAAGGTGCTGTAATTGGAATTATTGCTGGGAAAGATACGGAATTGGATGGCACCACTTATGCTGTAAGTTCATCGGCATTAATGCGTTTAATTGCTTCTCTACCTAGTGAGGTGCATGTAAATCTCCCTAAAATCAATAAGCTTAAAAAATTATCTCGCGAAGAACAGATTAAAAAAATCCAAGCTTGCGTAGGTGTATTACAAGTTTATAAAAGCAAATCTTAATTGTACGATCTGCTAAATATTAGTAACTTTGCGCTACTAGTTTCGATATCGTGCGTATTTTAAATTATTTTTTCAATAAAAGAGGACATGCTAAGCAAGCTCAAATGGCATTTATAGACCATATAGAGGAGCTTCGTTGGCATATCATTCGCGCTATTTTAGCTATATTAATTGCTTCTGCTTATTGCTTCTTTAATATAGAATGGATTTTTACTAATATTATTTTAGGTCCAACGCAAAACGATTTCATCTCCTATCAATACCTCAATAAATTAGGCGAATTGCTGCATATTGATGTTTTGAAATTAAAAGACATGAGCATTCAATTTCAAAACACGGAATTGTCTGGTCAGTTTATGATGAGTTTTTCGGTTTCTTTTATGATGGGCTTGATAGTTGCATTTCCTGTTGTTTTTTGGGAGCTTTGGAAATTTATTCGCCCTGCTTTAAAAGCTAATGAACTTAAATATGCAAGAGGCATTGTGTTTTGGTCTTCTTTATTGTTTTTTATAGGCGTCCTATTTGCCTATTATGTTATTGCACCGTTTACCATCAACTTTTTTGCTAATTACCAATTAAGTCCTCAGTTTAAGAACATCATTACCATTACCAATTACTATGACACCATGAGTGATTTAATTATGGGTATGGGATTGGTTTTCGAATTGCCTGTAATTGTATACTTCTTATCTCGAATTGGTATCCTTACTCCAAAATTAATGCGTGACAAAAGACGCTATGCAATTTTAATCATCTTCTTTTTGGCAGTGATTATTTCGCCGCCAGATTGGTTTAGCTGTTGGCTTATTGCATTGCCATTAATGCTCTTATTCGAAATTAGTATAGGTATCAGCGATCGGGCAAATAAAGCAAGAATGAAAAAAAAATTAACCGAATCTAATCTATAAACTATGTTTACTAAAGAACTACCAATCGTAATTGGCTCTGACCATGCTGGTTTTGAATACAAAGCAGCCATTATGGAAATGCTGCAAGCACAAGCTTGGCAAGTTATCGACAAAGGCACGTATAATACGGATAGCACCGATTATCCAGATTATGCACATCCTGTTGCAGACATGGTCAACAATGGCTTATCGGCAGTAGGTATTTTAATTTGCGGTAGTGGAAACGGGGTGTGTATGACGGCTAATAAGCATCAGCAAGTAAGAGCAGCATTGTGTTGGAATGAAGAATTAGCAGCATTAGCGCGTCAGCATAACAATGCTAACATTATTTGTATCCCAGCTCGTTTTATTGATTTAAATCTCGCTAAACAAATTGTAAGTACATTTTTAAGCACCGATTTTGAAGGTGGAAGACATGAGCGCAGAGTAGCAAAAATGTGTTGTAATTAAAACATAAAAAAAGGTAGCCAACTGGCTACCTTTTTTATTCAATTAATTTATAGTTGCTGTAAAGCGTTTTGAATTCGTTTTATGCAATTTTCTTTAGTTATTAGGTCGGCTATCGCAAATACGCCTGGACCAAATTTGCCGCCTACCAGCATTATTCTGAACGGCAACATAACGTCCCCTTTTTTTATGCCATGATGGGCTACTACTTCATTAAATGTAGCTTCAATTGCTGCTTCGTTCCATGTGATCATTTGTTCAAATGCATTTATTAATGAAACATAAAATGCTTTTTTAGCCTCATCCCATTTGGATTGAATTGCTTCTGTGTCTATTTTTTCTGGGTTTGTAAAGAAAAAATGACTTTGCTCCCAGATATCAGACAATAAGGTTAGTCGGTCTTTAATTAAAGGCAATACCCGTTCCATTAATTTTGTTTCCCCATGAAAAGCACTTGGAATAAACGGACTAACAGCTGCTAATAAATCGCTAGGTTCTAATTTTTGAATATATTGATGATTAAACCATTTTGCTTTTTCATAATCAAACTTAGCACCACCTTTATGTACGCGACAAATATCAAATTGCTGTATCAACTCATCTAGTGAAAAAAGTTCTTGGCCACTGCCGTCATTCCATCCAAGAAGTGCGAGCATATTGATAAAGGCCTCTGGTAAAAATCCAATTTCTTTAAAACCTTTATTTAATTCTTTTGTTTTTGGATCTTCCCAATTCATAGCAAATACCGGGAACCCTAATCGATCGCCATCGCGTTTGCTTAATTTACCATGCCCATCTGGTTTTAAAATTAATGGAAGATGCGCCCATTGTGGCATGGCATCTAGCCATCCTAAATATTCCCAAAGCAATAAGTGTATAGGTGCGCTCGGCAACCACTCTTCGCCACGAAAAGCATGACTTATCTTCATTAAATAATCATCTACCACAACCGCCAAATGGTAAGTAGGCATGCCATCTGCTTTTAAAAGCACCTTGTCATCTACTAAATTAGTATCAAAAGTAACTTCACCTCGTATCATATCTTGCAAGGCTAAAAGTTTGTTTTGTGGCACTTTTAAGCGAATAACGAAAGGGGTATTGTTGGTTAATGCAGCTGCTACTTCTTGTTCGCTCATAGTAAGCGAATTGCGCATGTGCTTTCGAAGACTATGGTTGTACTGAGGGGTAGGATTTTGTTCCGACTTATGCTGCTCACGCATTTTCCCTAATTCTTCAGGAGTATCAAAGGCATAGTAAGCATGCCCTTGTGCTATCAGCTGTTGTGCGTATTGCCAATAGATAGCTTTGCGTTCACTTTGTCGGTATGGTGCATGCTCGCCAGGTTGTAAAACACTTTCATCTGGGTTTAAACCACACCAAGCTAAACATTGAAAAATATATTCCTCAGCACCCGCTACAAACCTAGATTGGTCGGTGTCTTCTATGCGAAGTACAAAGGCGCCTTTGTGTTTTTTAGCAAAGAGGTAATTGAATAAAACGGTGCGTACGCCACCAATGTGTAAGCCTCCTGTTGGGCTAGGTGCAAATCGAACTCTTACTTGGGTATTCATAGAGCACAAAGGTACTAATTTTTAGTCCTTTTTAATATGAATAGTAGTGCTTGTGCCGATGTTTAAATTTGAAATGTACGATTTAGAAACGGATGCCGATTGAAGAATGATTTGTGCTGTGTTAGGTGAATTATTGCCTTCATTTAAAGCACTTATTTTGATGGTTGTTAGGGAGCTATTGATTGGAATAGTAAGTTGTTTAGGTGTTTTTGTGAGTTCATATTGATCGAGCACTAATTCATTATTAACTCGGATGGCAATTTTGTCATGATCTACTTCATTATTATCTTGAATAGTAAGAATAACCTTATTTGATGTGCAGGTAAATTCGTTTTCCTCATAGGGAAAAATAGTAGTGACGCTAAGTTTGTCTGTTTCATTAAAATCGACGATTCCCTTCATCATCGTTTTAACGTGTAGGGAATCAATAGAAGGTAGTAGCTCATTTATTTTTTTGGTGGCCTCTTCTTGCTTTATCATCATTATTGTACCAGAAGCACAAAAAGTATTGGAATTAAAAAGTACGCCCTTGCATGTGCCTTTAAATATGGATAGGTTTTTTTTAATTGTTTTTTTTAGATGCAGTTCCAACATACAAAATTGATTATACGGTAATGCCGATTTGCTGTAAATGATAGCAGTCTCTTTAATATTCAATTGCTGATTATTTGTATCGATGGTGCCTGAAATACTACATTTAGTTTCGTCGCTAGTTCCTATATTTGCATAGGAATAGCCTACTATTGATTGCTGCTTACGAGTAAATTGGAGTATATAGTTACTCCTGATGTTATTAAAGGTAAGTGTTCCTACTAAGTGAATATTTTGGGCAGGGCAATAAGGTAAAAAAGAAAATAACAAAATAATTATTACCACATAAATTCTCATAAATACAATATTAATTTATAATTTAGTTTAAACAAATAATTATAGACATGAAAAATAAAATAGTGCTTCTTTTAATAGGTGCTTTATGGATGATAACACCTCAAGTATCATATGCTGCGTTTCCAGTAAAATCGAATCCAGTTGCAGAGCAAAAAACAATTAATGAAAATGTACTTAAGGATACTGAATTGATGAATGAAAAACAAGTAATTGCGCCAGTAATACGCAATAAAAACAATTCAGATACTCAAAAAGGCAACGGCTTTGGCATTGCGGCTTTAAGTTGTGCTTTGGTGGGTGCAAGAGTTCCTTTCTTTGGAGTTTTAGCTATTATTTTTGGAGCAATAGGAATGAGTAAGAATCGTTCATTGAGAGGACTAGCAATAGCGGGATTCGTATTGGGGATTTTAGAACTTATAATTAGTGTGTTAGCATTAATTATTATTTTAGCGTTCTTTTAAAATTTATATTCCATGCAATAGGTTTTTTAAAATAAATTCATTTTCATACTGTTTATTTTCTATTGCATATACCCATCTAATTTTTCGAATACTATTCGTTAAAAAAACTTCATCGGCTTGTAATAAAAGTTCTTTATTTAAGGGCATTTCTATAACAGGAATGCCTTTATTATTTAATACGGCTATCCAATGGGCTCGCATAATACCCGCAATACAGCCCTCGCTTAATGGTGGCGTAAAGATCTCTTTGTTCTTGACCCAAAAAACATTAGAGATGCTCGACTCTATTATATTCTCATGACTATTAAGAATGAGTGCATCATTCCATTTTTTTTCTTTTGCTTCTTGAGCAGCCATAGCATAGCAAATACGACCATTAATTTTATAGGGCGAAAGAGGATCTATTTCTTTTTTGTATAAAGAATGTATACCAATCACTAAGCCATTTTCATTGAGCTCGCAGATACTTGAATCTATCGCATAGGTCTCCATTAAATAATTGCAAGTAGTATGCTGTGTTTCTAAAATGCCACCTGCGTTTGCAAAGAATTGGATGCGCACACGTGCGTGTTGGTGGTGTTTGTTTTTACTTAATAGCGATTGAATTGCTTCAAGCAAACTTTTTTCGTTGAAAAAAGAAGGTGTTTTAAAACTAAGTATTTGCAAGCCTTGTTGCAGTCTGCTCCAATGAGCAGGTAGTTGCTGCACTTCATTGTTGACTGCGAGTATGGTCTCGAACAGACCAATGCCATATCGAAAAGTTCTATTGTCTATTGCAATAGCAGCTTGCTCAGCATTTAGTATTTTCCCGTTTATACATACAAAAGAGGACTGCATAGTATTGCAATATTACATAAAAGCAATTGATAATTCTTTAGCTATAATTCTAACTATTTCCACTTTCGGTTGTATTTTTACACAAATCTATTTTATGAAATTGCAAACACCGCTTTCGGTTGAATGGTTGGCTACTTTTTTAGATGCAAAATTAATTGGCAATGCTGCTCAGTTAGCTACAGGTATCAATGAAATACATAAAGTAGTACCGGGCGATATTTCATTTGTAGATGTAGAAAAGTACTTTGATAAATGTTTGCACTCAGCGGCTACAATTATTTTAATCAACAAAGAAGTAGCTTGTCCAGAAGGGAAAACCTTATTGGTATGTGCCGACCCTTTTAGTGCCTATATACAATTAGTAAAGCAATTTGCACCC
This sequence comes from uncultured Bacteroidota bacterium, assembly GCA_903912405.1. Lineage (GTDB taxonomy): Bacteria > Bacteroidota > Bacteroidia > Chitinophagales > Chitinophagaceae > CAIWHF01. The sequence goes on from CAIWHF010000108.1 coordinate 7,153, forward strand.
TTTCAAAAACTATATACACCAATTAGTGAAACGGCAATCATAGGAGAAGGTACGCATTTGCAACCGGGTGTGGTTGTTGGTAATAATGTGCGCATTGGAAGCCACTGTCTTATTCATCCTAATGTAACTATTTATGACAATACCATTATTGGCGATTATGTGATTATACAAGCCAATACGGTGATTGGCGGCGATGCCTTCTATTTTAAAACAAGAAGTGGTAAGGATTTGAAATTTGAAAAAATGGAGAGTTGTGGGCGAGTAATTATTGAAGACCATGTAGAAATTGGTGCTTCTTGCACTATAGATAAAGGGGTGAGTGGCGATACCATTATTGGTGCAGGTTCAAAACTAGACAATCAAATTCATATTGGTCACGGTGTTGTTATCGGCAAAAATGTACTCATTGCAGCACAAGTAGGTGTAGCCGGCAAAACAATTATTGAAGATGATGTTATTCTTTGGGGACAAGTAGGGGTAAATAAAGATTTGACCATTGGTAAAGGCGCCGTTGTAAACGGACAAAGTGGGGTAACTGTTAGTATTGCTGGTGGAAAAACATATTTTGGAACACCTGCCATTGATGCCAAAGAAAAATTAAAAGAAATGGCTTGGGTGAGAAGAATACCCGAAATGTGGGAAAAACTAACTAAGTAGTTTTAGTTTGCTTCCAATCTGTATGCAATAATCCTACTAATACGGAATCTTCTAAAGTACCATTTATAGCATAATTTGCTCTAATAATACCTTCAATTTTAAAATTGAATTTTTTGGCAATAGCACCGCTAGCTTTATTTTGAG
>CAIWHF010000109.1 GCA_903912405.1 uncultured Bacteroidota bacterium
ATTCATACGAGCAATATTGGTTAAAGAAATTCCTTTGGGACATTCAGCTTCGCAGGCGCCAGTGTTTGTGCAACTTCCAAAGCCTTCTTCATCCATTTGATTTACCATGGCCAATACTCTTTCTTGCGCTTCAATTCTACCTTGAGGTAACAATGCGTATTGTGAAATTTTAGCACTTACAAATAAACTTGCCGATGCATTTTTACAAGCAGCCACACAAGCACCACAACCAATACAAGAAGCAGCATCCATAGCCAAATCTGCATCAGCCTTGTTTACAGGGATATTGTTTGCATCTTGCACTTGCCCTGTGTTCACCGAAACAAATCCTCCTACTTGCATGATGCGGTCGAAAGCACTGCGATCAACAACTAAATCACGAATAATTGGGAATGAATTGGCTCTAAAAGGTTCAATATAAATTGTTTCACCATCGGTAAAATTACGCATGTACAATTGGCATGTTGTTGTACCTCTTAACGGGCCATGCGGGCGGCCATTGATATGCATGCTGCACATACCACATATACCTTCGCGGCAATCGTGGTCAAAAGCAACTGGCTCCTCGCCTTTTCTGATAAGTTGTTCGTTCAACACATCCATCATTTCTAAAAATGACATATCTGCATTAATATTTTCGATGGTATAATCTACCATCTTTCCTGCTGCTTGGGCGTTTTTCTGACGCCATATTTTTAAATTAAACTTCATATGATTGAGCTATTTAAAACCTGTTTAAACTTAATTATTACTTGTATGAACGCGTTGCTAATTTTATATTTTCAAAAACAAGTGCTTCTTTGTGCAATTGCGCTTCATGCCCTACACCTTTGTGTTCCCATGCAGATACATAAGCATATTCTTCATCATTTCTTTTGGCTTCACCTTCATCTTGATATTCTACTCTAAAATGACCGCCGCAGCTTTCATTTCTTTGCAAAGCATCATTCACCATTAATTCACCTAGCTCTATAAAATCAGCCACTCGGCCTGCCTTTTCTAAATCGATATTCAACTCGTTAGCACTACCGGTTACTTTAACATCTTTCCAAAAATCTTCTCTTAATTGACTTAATAAACCTTTAGCTTCTATTAAACCTTCTGCTGTGCGGGCCATACCACAATAATCCCACATAATTTTGCCCAGTGCCTTGTGAAAATCATCAACGGTTCTGTTTCCATTCACAGAGAGCAATTTTTCAATTCGATCGTTGGCGGCTTTCTCAGCCTCAACAAATGCAGGATGATCCGTTGAAATTGCTTTTGTAAATATTTCACCAGATAAATAATCTCCAATAGTGTATGGCAATACAAAATAACCATCGGCAAGCCCTTGCATTAAGGCGCTTGCGCCTAATCTATTTGCACCATGATCGCTAAAGTTACATTCACCCGTAGCATATAAACCTTTAACTGTGGTCATTAAATTATAGTCGACCCAAAGACCGCCCATTGTGTAATGCACTGCTGGATATATCCTCATGGGCAATTTATAAGGATCTTCATTGGTGATATGCTTATACATATCAAAAAGATTTCCATAACGCGCTTCTACTACCTCTTTACCTAATCTTTTAATTGCATCTGCAAAATCAAGATACACTGCTAGGCCTGATTCTCCAACACCCCTTCCATCATCGCAAGCTTCTTTAGCTGCTCTTGAAGCGATATCGCGAGGTGCAAGGTTACCAAAACTAGGGTATTTACGTTCTAAGTAATAATCTCTTTCTTCTTCAGGAATATCAACTGCTTTGCGTTTATCTCCTTGTTTTTTTGGCACCCAAACGCGGCCATCATTACGCAGAGACTCACTCATTAGCGTAAGTTTTGACTGATAATCACCAGAAACAGGGATACAAGTTGGATGAATTTGTGTGTAACAAGGATTAGCAAAAAAAGCACCTTTTTTATGTGCTTTCCAAGCAGCAGTAACATTGCAACCCATAGCATTTGTACTTAAGAAAAATACATTTCCATAACCACCAGTTGCTAATACCACGGCATGTCCAAAATGTCGTTCTAATTTACCTGTTTTTAAGTCACGGGCAATAATACCTCTTGTTTTACCATCTATATTTACCAATTCAGCCATTTCGTGGCGACTAAACATTTCAACATTACCCAATCCGATTTGACGACTTAAGGCAGAATAGGCGCCTAACAATAGTTGCTGTCCTGTTTGGCCTCTGGCATAAAATGTTCTAGAAACTTGCGCCCCGCCAAAAGAACGGTTATCTAATAAACCGCCATATTCACGTGCAAAAGGCACACCTTGCGCTACACATTGATCAATAATACTAGCACTCACCTCAGCCAATCGATAAACGTTGGCTTCGCGTGCTCTAAAGTCGCCACCTTTTATGGTATCATAAAACAAACGAAAAACACTATCACCATCATTTTTATAGTTCTTTGCTGCATTTATTCCACCTTGGGCAGCAATAGAATGCGCTCTTCTGGGGCTATCTTGATAGCAATAGGCTTTAACTTTATATCCTAATTCAGCTAAACTGGCTGCAGCAGAGGCACCAGCTAATCCGGTACCTACAACAATAACTTCCAATTTTCTTTTGTTGGAAGGGTTTACCAATTTCACATGAGATTTATAATCGCTCCATTTGTTTTCGAGCGAACCTTCAGGAATTTTTGAATCTAATACTGACATATCTTCTTATTTTGATGATATTAATTTAAATTTTAAAATTGATTGAATTAGATTTATTTAATAATACCTAAGTGCAATGCAATAGGCATTAAAGCAAAAACAAAGGGGATAATTATTGAAAACCAAAAACCAATTTTTTTGATGGCGGGCGTGTATTTAGGATGATTCCAACCCATGGTTTGAAATGCAGATTGAAAACCATGCATTAGATGATATGCTAAACTTACCATTGCCGCTACATAAAGTAACACCACCATAGGATTTTCAAAAATTTCTTTCATTTCAGCAAACATAGTTTCTTGCCCTGGCAACTTATCTATTTCACTGTGTGCAATATGATCTGTGAATCTGCTAATCACCCAAAAATGCTTTAAATGAATGATTAAAAACATCAATATTAAAGTACCTAAAAGGCCCATCCAACGGCTATACCATTTACTATTGGCATAAGGTTTTTGGTGCGCATATTTTACTGTTCTCGTTTTATTGTTTGAAAGTGTTAGCAACAATGCGTCTACAATATGAGCTATAATACCTAAAAAGAGCACAATTTCCATTGTTCTAATGAGCAAGTTTGTACCCATAAACTCAGCCCCTTTGTTAAATAATTCACCTCCATCATTAAAGAAAATGAGTGCATTGATACCACAATGGACGATTAGAAATGTGATTAGAAAAAGTCCTGTTAATCCCATCAGCATTTTTTTCCCAATGAGGGTACTAAATAAACTTTTTGTTCCTG
>CAIWHF010000110.1 GCA_903912405.1 uncultured Bacteroidota bacterium
AAAATATTTCTTTAATTATCATATCCATAACCTCGATTACATTTTATGGACAAATGAACCAATATAGTCAGGTTGTTGAGCCTGCAACATATGTTCCTCCTATCGATTTAGGACTAATTTTGAAGGGAGAACAATATAAAAGAGAACAACAAGTGATGTATGGGCAACAGCAGCGAGCCCCTCAACAAAAACAATCATCTCAGGAAGAAAAAAAGACAGGTGATAAGAATGGAAAAAAGTATAAATTATATTTTAGATACGGAATTATTTACAAAGTAGAGCTGTAAAAGAAAACGCCAATTTTAGTAAAGTTAAATATTAATATCCATGTTGGATGAGATAGTCGAATCATATGGGAAGCACTTCTAACTGAACTAGACCAGACCATCACCTTGCTGACGCGAGCCTACAGCTCGTGTCCATTTCATCTAATCATTTGCCAATGATTCCAATGTAATAAATCTACTTTACAGCAATAGCCGCGTACACTTTATTAGCAGCAAGAGCTACATGAGCGTACTAGATGAGCGAATTTAGATATTAGAGATTCAGTTAGTCCTTTACTAATCTGATTGATAAGCCTGTTTTTTTATTTGCGGTTTGTCTTGACATTACGGAAATAGTTCCGCTATTCATCTGACAAAATAGTGATTCTGTAGTGGTCCACCAAAATCCTGAATTTTTAAAGGCGAAAGCTCCATCATAATAACGATAACCAGCAGGAATTGCATCAAATCCAACAAGATTAGTATTGTTTTTATTATTATTCCATGCAGTTGTGCTTTTCAATTTTGCACCTGCATACCAATCACCACCTAAAAAGACTGTCAATTGCATCCATTCTCCTGAATTTGGCACGTGCCATCCCACCGGTGCAATTCCTCTTGAATCTGTAACTGCAAACCAATTGTATAATTTACCGTACTTAGGACCATTTTCGGGATTGTTATCATAATAACACCAATGCGGTTCAGGCTTCTGCCAGTCATAATCAGTTTTTGCTTCGGGTATCGTATCACCGTTTCTAAATGTAACAGCATCTACGTTTTTATTGGACCAAGTTTGTTTGCCTATGGTTACTTCATTGATTGCGGTTTCTGATGTACTTTTAATGATTTGACCATTGATAATTTCTGAAAAATGAATGGTACAAGGTAAAATAAGGATAAGTGCTGTGTATATGAAGTTCATAGTAAATTAGCTTTTAATATTTAGCTTGTAGTTAAGTGTAATTTTTAAAGTACCTGTATGTTTACCGCTCATACATGCTGTAAAATACCTCATGCCTTTTTATCCGATTCAAAATCATATTCTACAACATGTTGCATAATAAAATTAATAATTATGCTAAATTAAACTTTTAATTAATAATAATTCAATTAATTATTTCCCACTTGCTGGCGCGAACTTACAGCTCGTGTCCCTTTCATCTAATCATTTGCCAATGATTCCAATGTAAAAACCTAGCAATAGCCGCGTACACTCTATTAGCAGCAAGAGCTACAAGCGCGCGCTAGATGAGAAGCAAAGCTCATATTCCTAAAGCTGATTGCTGCTTGAGCCAAAGTTTTAACTTTAATTATGCGCATTTCTAAAACTGATTTTCCCAATCAGAGTTACTCCATCTAGTACCCAGATGTATAGACAGAAGTATATCATGTAATTGGTGGCATACTATACATTTTTTGAGCAATTTCTAAAAGAAAACACAACTCTAGTCGTTGTGAATCAATGTCTATGAAATA
>CAIWHF010000111.1 GCA_903912405.1 uncultured Bacteroidota bacterium
CCATCAACACCTTTATGCTCAACAATTGCTGCTCCGATATCACCGAAACCTTGAACAACATTGACAACACCAGCAGGTAAGCCAGCATCTTCGAAGGAGTCGGTAACCGATGTGAGGTGAATATATACGTGTGTCGGCGCTTTTACCTGGCACACATAGATAGCATCTTTTATGGGTGTATTAGCACCTAGGTAAATATTTTCTACACCTTGTGCTTTCAATAAATATTGAACATATAACAATGCGAGATCATGAATTTCGCCCTCGGGTAAAAACAAGAGCACTTTCGAGTCTTTGCTTACAGGTATTGAAAGCTGCTCATAAGCTACAGCTATTTTTCTTGTTATAATATTAGAGGTTAAATGTTCTTGAGCAGGATTAAGTCGATTGGTCATCCACATAATCCCAATTTTTTCTAAGAAGTGAAATAATAATTCTTCAATTAATTGAGGTATCCCATTTTTGTCAATAAAGGATTGTATAGTTTTTTCAATAGCCACCGTATCTAAATCTATGGTATAGCTGATAAGGTCATTAACAATGGCTTCTAGTTTAAATTTCGGGTCATTTATTTTACTTAAAAGAGAAGTAATATTCTCTTCGGTCATGCTTTTAATCTTAGAAATTTTGTAGCCATAATTATTAAGCATAGAAATTTGCAAGGCTAATTTCAAATCTGTTGCATCATAATATCGAATATTAGTTGCCGTACGTTTAGGCACAATGATCTGGTAGCGTTGTTCCCAAATTCTTAGGGTATGTGCCTTTATACCCGTAAGATTTTCTAGATCTCGGATACTAAATTTATTTTGCGCCAATTCTAATTCTGTTGTTGCTTCCATATACTTCATTTTATCCTTCAATCAGGCATCTTGTTAATTAAATAGAGCTGCAATTTTATTAAATCTATAATCGAAAATTTGATTTAATTGTTTCTTTACAAATAGCCAATGGGCAAACTGACCTAGTATGCCAAAGGGTAATTCATAGTGAACAATATCGGTCATTGCTACACCCTGGTCTGTAGTAGTGAAATGATGCTGATGATGCCATATTTTGTAAGGGCCCCTTCGTTGCTCATCTATAAAATATTGATGTTTTACTACGGCGGTTATTTCTGTCATCCAAAACAGTGGTATTTTGGCAATGGGCGCCACACTGTAGGTGATTATCTGACCGGCATAGATAGCATCGCTCATATCCATTGTTTTTATTACAAAATTCATGTAAGATGGCGTGATGGCAGTCAAGTTGGAAGGATCTTTAAAAAAATCCCATAACGTTGCGATATCTAAAGGAATGACTTGCTTTCTTATCAATTTATATATTGCCATACACCGTCTATTTCGCTAATAACAAAAAGCGAACTAAATTGTTGTGATTAGTTCGCTTTCCTTTTTTATCTATTCTTTTATTGGACGATAGTCCCTATTGCTTTGCCGGAAACCACATCGAGCAAATTACCTGATTGATTCATATCAAAGACTATGATGGGTAGTTTGTTTTCCTGGCAAAGGGTAAAAGCAGTCATATCCATTACTTTAAGTTCTTTGCTAATTACTTCTTGGAAGCTCAAATGCGTATATTTGGTAGCATTAGGGTTCTTTTCTGGATCTTCGCTGTAAATACCATCTACGCGTGTGCCTTTTAAAATAACATCTGCATTGATTTCTATGGCTCTTAAAGAACCGGCTGTATCCGTAGTAAAATAAGGGTTGCCAGTGCCAGCACCAAAAATAACAACTCTGCCTTTTTCTAAATGTCTTATGGCTCTTCTGCGAATATAAGGCTCTGCTATTTGCTCCATTTTTATAGCGCTTTGTAAGCGTGTTTTTACACCTGCTTTTTCTAAGGAAGCCTGTAAAGCCATACCATTTATTACGGTTGCAAGCATACCCATATAGTCGCCTTGTGCACGCTCAATACCCGTTTCTGCCTCATTCATGCCTCTGTAAATATTGCCGCCTCCAATAACAATGGCTACTTGTACGCCGATGTCTGTAATTGTTTTAATGTCTTTCGCATAGAGTTCTAACATTTTTGGGTCTAAACCAAAATGGCGATCTCCCATTAAGGATTCTCCTGATAATTTTAATAAAATTCTGTTGTACTTAGGTAGCATAGGGACTTGCTTTTTTGCAAAATATGAAAAATATTTAGGACTATTAATATAAATGATAAAGGGTAAAGAAATTATTTATTTGAATACTGTCTTTTAGGCCCCTATACTGATGAATATAGCTAGTGTAATAGGAACTTGTTAGTTCTTTTCTCACCAATATAAAGTAGGAGTGATAAGTTTTGAAATAGGTGTAATTCGCTATAAGTGTACTTTGTTCGGCTAATAAACTTGTCCTTTTCCCCGAATACAGACTAAGTGCTCGCGGTTTGCTAAACAAAATAAGACTTGAATTTGGCACGGTCGTCTTAATAAATTCAAGTGCTTGCTGATCGTTTTTTGCATAGGGCGACCAACCCATATCATTGTTATGTGTAGCGCCTTCTATAGTATCGTATTGCATCGCTAAGAAAAAAACACATGTCACTATTGCTGTTTTCTTGTTTAGAAAAGAAATGTGCACTCCCTTTACTAAATAATAAAGTAGGGGCAACCACATCGGAAATAGATAACGCAATCCTTGATGCACGGGCGTTATTAGCAACAATAATAACATGCAAATAAATCCCCAATCAAGCACGGTTGCTCGCCAACTTTTATAAAAACCAACGAGGCTCACACCCAATAATGCTGTGCCTATAATGTTATATGCTATTTGCAAGTGTGGATCAAAAGCCCAACCAGAAAAAAAACTGGGCAGCAATGTGCCTAAATACTTAATATTATTTAAAACAATATAGGACCAAGAATGCTGTGTTTGTGTATAGAGTTGTTTATAAAATTCAAGGGAAGAATGGGTGTTTCGAGGTCCAACAAAGTTGGATAGGAAATAAAAAAGCAAACAAGCAATGATAACGCAACCCATATTTTTTAGTGCCGGTACAAATGCAAATGTTCTTTTTTGTTTTAACCATTGGCTTATAAAAAATAATCCTTCTGCGCCCAAAAATAGTATAGCTTGACTACGAATAATAAAGGCCATACCTAATGCTACACTAGCCAACACAATAGACTGCTTACTGGTTTGTTCTTTAGTTCGCTGATACAAATAAATACTACAAAATAAAGCGCAAGGAATATCCGATAAGATATATTGTTTAAAATCTACAATGTAATGGTGATAAGCGCACAACAAGGTGATGCATAAAGCGATTGTCGTATTAGTATGACGTTGTAGAAATTTAAAGATAACCCATAGCCATGCTAAGAGTAGGGTAGTGATCATTAATAGAATAGGCTTTACACTAAATCCCCAAATGGCAATAATAGGACTCATTAGAAGAGGGAAGCCATTTGGATAGGAGGGTGGAGCGTATTCGCAATCCAAGGGGTTTGATTCATAATGCCATTGGTGGTAGGCGTTATCTTTGGCAAAGTATTGTGCTTGATGTATATACTGTGCAAAATCATCGCCCCAATTATGAGTACTATTGATATTCAAAAAAAATAAAGGCAACATACAGAGTAAAAAATAAAGTGTATTTTTTTTCATGTTTATGTTGCCTTTAATAATGTGTTTTAAAAATATTATGCTAAAAAGGGCATTTTAACCAATTTTGCTTTGATAGCTTTATCTCTGATCATAATATAAATTTCGCTACCTTCTGCGCTCCATTCCTTACTTACATAAGCCATTCCAATGGCCTTTTGCAAACTCGGTGATTGTGTGCCAGAGCATACATGACCAATAGTATTTCCTTGCGCATCTTGAATGCTATAATGGTGACGAGGAATACCTCTTTCGATCATTTCAAAGCCTACTAATTTTCTTGTGATACCACTTGCTTTCTGCTGTTCTAATATTTCTTTAGCGGTAAAGTCTTTTGTGAATTTGGTAATCCATCCTAATCCTGCTTCTAAAGGAGAAGTGCTATCATCAATGTCATTTCCATATAGGCAATAACCTTTTTCTAAGCGAAGCGTATCTCTTGCAGCAAGTCCAATAGCTTGCATACCATGTGGAGCTCCAACTTTAAATAATGCATCCCAAACTGTTTGCGCATCGTTGTTTTTATCTTCAAAATAAATTTCTACACCACCACTCCCAGTGTAACCTGTTGCACTGATTAATACATTCTCAACACCTGCAAGGGTTGCTCTTGTAAATGTGTAATAGTTTAAATTCGTAATATCGGTATCGGTTAATTGCTGAACATACTTAATAGCATTAGGACCTTGTATGGCAAGCAAAGCTGTTTTATCTGAAATGTTGTGCATTTCTACTTGTTTGGTATTGTGTTTTACCAACCAGTTCCAATCTTTTTCAATATTAGAAGCATTTACTACCAGCATATAGGAGCTGTTTTCTTCTAAACAATACACAATCAAGTCATCTACGATGCCACCTTCTTCATTAGGAAAACAAGAATATTGTGCTTTGCCAGCGGTTAATTTAGAAGCATCGTTACTTGTTACACGTTGTATAAGATCTAATGCATCAGGGCCTTTTAAAATGAATTCACCCATATGGCTAACGTCAAAAACACCCGCATTATTTCTTACGGTTGCATGTTCTTCGTTGATACTGCTATAGGATATAGGCATATTGTAACCAGCAAATTCAGCCATTTTAGCGCCTAATGCAATGTGTAGATTTGTAAAGGGTGTATTTTTCATAAAAGTTGAATGATTAGTTTTTATTGACTGCTTGCAAAAATAACATTCTAAACTAATTAAACACTTAAATTTGTTAATTAATTATGGGAAAGACATCAAACTATTTAATGCCTTTGCAAGATCAAATGTATGCTGCCGCATCAAAAGAAATTGCAAAACCTATGGAAAAATACATGAAGCATTTATTCCCTTATTTGGGAGTAAAAGCTCCATTGCGCAAGACCATTTACAAAGCGTTCATTAAAAATAATTTACCTGCTACAAATTCTTGGGAAGCAGAAGTAAAGTACTTGTGGTCGCTACCCGAGCGTGAGTTTCAATACACGGCTATTGAATTATGTTGGGCATGTCGAAAAATGTGGACTAAAAAAACGATTCATTTATTGGCATTCTTATTGAAAGCTAAATCATGGTGGGACTCTGTAGATGCTATTGCTTCCATACTTGTAGGACACTATTTTCTGCTATTTCCTGAAGAAAAACAGGCAACTGTTTTAAAATGGAGTACGGATGAAAATTTATGGATACGCAGAACGAGTATCATTTTTCAATTAAAATATGGCGCAAAAACAGATGGTGATTTGTTGAAAACGTGCATTCATAACAACTTAAATTCAAAAGAATTTTTTATCAATAAAGCAATTGGTTGGGCATTACGCCAATATGCAAGAACGAATGCTGAATACGTGAGAGATTTTGTACTTCATACCCAACTAGCTAATTTGAGTAAGCGAGAAGCTTTAAAACATATTGGGTAGCCTAAGCTACCCAATATGTGGATGAACTATTTTAAGTGATAACAGAATTTTAATCCGCCCCACCAATTCAGCTGCTTACAACCCGGAGTTACATCTGTACTTAGAGTACTAGCATATCCATTTCCAGGGTCTTTATCGTTTATGTTGTTGCCCAAGAAAAGAAAGGTATAATTAATTTGATTGGTGATATTGTTTGCACCTACATACATATCAATTTCGCATTTTTTATACTTGCACTGAAAGCCCATTTTTGCATGTAGTTGTGTGAAACCTTTTACTAAATTCGAATTAGCAAAGTCTGTATAAACATCTCCTAAATAATAATAGGTTGCATTGGCATAAAATCCTTTTTCTGTTTGGATGTCAATCCCTATCGTGTATTTCATTTTAGGAATTCCTACTACTTGTTTCCCA
>CAIWHF010000112.1 GCA_903912405.1 uncultured Bacteroidota bacterium
ACAACCTACCGAAAATTCTCAAGCAGGGAGACAATTAAGATTCAATTCTACAGAAGAAATTTTAGCGAATAAATCACTCATTCAATCCTATATTTTTGAGGCCATTGAAATTGAGAAAAACGGTTTGAAAATAGCATACAAATCCACTGCAGAATTTAATGTACCGGATGAATTGGAAGAGGAATTTAAAAAAAATGATGCATTTAAAACTGCATTTGAATCTTTGACTCCTGGCAGACAAAAAGGGTATCTATTACATTTTGCAAATGCAAAACAAACAACTACTCGCACAAATCGAATTATTCAAGCCATCCCAAGAATCCTTAATGGGAAGGGGCTTACCGATTGTACTTGTGGACTTTCAAAAAAGATGCCCTCATGCGATGGTTCACACAAACAATTAAAATTACGACCGTTTCAAAACCCCTAACTCATCGTTGAATCAAAAATTTAACTTCCTCATTTACAAAGGTAAACTCCGGAGCTAAATTTTTAATCCGCCTCGATTTATAACTTTTGAAACAGTCTTAAATTACGATAGGATATTTCCAAAAATGCTTTTTCTCAGCTCTATTTCAAAACATCAAATACTAGGCTTTTTTTTGGCAGATTAAATTTATAAAAATCTAAAATAGTGAAAAACTTAAAACAAATAGTTTTTCAAATAATACTAATTGACCTTCTATTATTATCAACTCCTCTTGTTGCCATGCAATTTACGAATGAAGTCAATTGGTCACTTTTTGATTTCATTTTAATGGGTGGATTACTTTTTGATTTATTAGCTTAATATTTCTCATTCAACTTAAAGTAAGTACTAAAAAAAAGAAAATAGCAATATTGTTTGCACTATTATTCTTCCTATATCTATGGGCTGAACTTGCAGTAGGTATTTTTGATTTTCCATTCAGTGGAAATTAGTTTGATTTGATACTTGGTTCTCTGTTCTACTGTTCAAATCTTAATAAATACGCATTGAAAATCCTCTCAATTCTATTTCAATGCTTGTATAACAATAAATAAATGTAGATTTTTGTAGTACCATGAAAAAGAAAGTTGAAATTTTAGCACCAGCGAAAAATTTATGGCAAGGACAAATGGCGATTAATGCCGGAGCTGATGCTGTTTATATTGGAGCACCTAGTTATGGAGCGCGTTCAAATGCGACCAATTCTGTAGAGGATATTGCAGCCCTCGTTCGGTATGCACATTTATTTAAAGCACAAGTTTTTGTAGTCATCAATACCATTTTATACGATCACGAGTTGGAGGATTGTCGAAAACTTATTTATGAATTGTACGACATTGGAGTGGATGCATTGATTGTGCAAGACATGGCTATTCTGGAAATGGAATTACCGCCAATTGTTTTACATGCAAGTACTCAAGCCAACAATCGTGATCCGCATCATGTTAAATTTCTTCATGATGCAGGGATGCAACGTGTCGTACTAGCGAGAGAACTCAACTTGGATCAAATCAAAGAAATTCATGCCACTACCGATGTGGAACTGGAATTCTTTGTTTCTGGTGCATTGTGTGTTTCTTTCAGTGGTAATTGTTACATGAGTATTGCGGGAGGTGAACGAAGTGCGAATCGTGGTTCATGTGCTCAAAACTGTCGTTTACCTTACAACTTGATCGATGGTACAGGAACGACACTTATCAAGAACAGTCATTTATTATCTATCAAAGACTTAGATTTAAGCGATCAACTTCCGAATTTAATTGAAGCAGGAATTACTTCCTTTAAAATTGAAGGTCGCCTAAAAGACGTGGTATATGTAAAAAACTATTGAAAAATACTAATTTACCTGTGCTTTCGTTAATAAATTTAGAGTTTAAGCATGCTAAAAGTGGATGCTTATAATTCAATTTGTAACTTTGCCTTAATTATGAAACAACTATTGCTTGTAATAGTAGCTATTTGCTGCGTTTTTGTCGGTGCATCGGCTCAAGGAAGTGCTCCACAAACTTTTGTAGTAGATACGAATCAATTGTATAATGGATACTTCACTGTAAAGTTACAGCTGGAGCAATATGCTATCCCGTCCATTCAATTAGAACGTCCCATTTACCAACCATCTTCAGCCGCAGTGCCAGACTCGCTATTTCACAATTTGAGTGCCTATAAAATGGTTTTGGGTAAGGAGCGAAAAAAGGTATTTGTATTTCTACAAATACCTGTATATCAATTTATTAATGCGCGCAAAGAAAGGCTCAGTCAAATTTCAATCAGCATACAAGAAAAAATCGTTATCAATTCCAATAAAAAATTATTAAAAACTGCGGCAAGCCATTCTTCATTAAGTTTAGGTGATAATTACAAAATTAGTATCTCCAAAAAAGGATTGTATAAAGTAGATTATACTTTTTTGAAAAATGTGCTTAGTGCAATTTCGGGTCCTGTTGCAAGTAATACAATTCATCTTTTAGGTAATGGAGGCACCATGCTTTCGGAGGATAATAGTGTTCCAACTCCGGATGATCTTGTTGAAAATGCCATTCAAATGGTGGATGGCGGTGATGGACAGTTTAACCCTGGCGATTATTTTATATTTTATGCAAATGGGCCTATGGCTTGGGTAAAGGATAGTGTAAATGCACAGTTTCATCATGTAAATCATCTATACGAAGATAAAAGCTACTATTTTATTAGTATACAGTCGGCAACCCCCGTAGTAAGAATAGATACACAAGTTACAATAGCAATGCCCAATCAGTTTGTGGATAGTTATAACGATTATTGGGTAGAAGATATCGATGCGGTTAATGTGGGGAGTTTTGGTAAGCAATGGTGGGGCGACGAAATGGGTAATGATGGTGTGCGGCCTACACAACGGGTTTTTACTGTGGATGCAGATGCTGCTCAAAGTCCCCTTTTTACAAGATTGTTAGTAGGTGCAAGAAGTACTGCTGGACCAAGTCAGTTAAAGTTGAGTATTAATAATGCAGTTTATAAAAACTACTATTTTAATGCAGTTGGAACAGATGAATTGTCAGATCCTATTGATGATAAATTTGATCAGTTTTCAATGGCCAATACAGGGCAGGTTAAGTTGCAATTTGATTTTAGTGCACCTTACTTAGGAGCTAAATCCTATATTGATTTTTTAGAAATTAATTTCAGAAGAAAATTAGTATTTAACAATAATTGTATCGCCTTCAGAGATTGGAATAGTGTAGGGGCAAACAATATAGCTTCCTATACCATACAAGCAGCTTCATCTGCTACAAAAGTTTGGGATATTACGGATGCGCTCCATCCTTTTCAAATGAATGTACTATGGAATGGAACTGCATTGAATTTTACACAACAAGCAGATCAATTGCATGAGTTTATTGCATTTAATAGTAATGCCTTTTTAATACCGCAATCAGAGGGGAAAATAGTTAATCAAGATTTGCATGGGCTCGCCCCCGTTGATTTAATTATAGTCACCCATCCATCCTTTGTATCTGCAGCCAATCGATTAGCGACCTTGCATCAACAAAAAAATAATCTACGTGTGGTCGTAGCCACAACTAATCAAATTTATAATGAATTTGCATCAGGTTCGCAGGATATTGGTGCCATTAGAAATTTCGTAAAATTATTTTATCAACGTGCAGGTGCAGACACGAATCAAATGCCCCGATATTTACTGATGTTCGGAGATGCATCATACGACTATAAAAATAGAATTGTAAAAAATACAAATTACGTGCCTACCTATGTAACAGCACAATCCGTAAACGTAATTAATGGTTATTGTTCGGATGATTACTTTTCATTTTTAGATGATACTGAAAATATTGAAAATGAAAACATTCCCAATACTATGGATGTAGGCGTTGGAAGATTGCCGGTAAAATCTATATATGAAGCCAATGTGGTGGTAGATAAGATTGAATCGTATATGAGTGCTGCTGCATTTGGGCCTTGGAGATTAAATACTACCATTGTTGCTGATAATGAAGATGGCGCAGGTCCGCATTTGCAAGATGGAGAAATAATGGCATCGTCTATCAGCAATAAAAGCAATATCTATTACGAAAATAAAGTGTACTTAGATAATTTGCCTTTTGTATCCTCGCCTGGAGGTATTCGTTGTCCGGATGCTAATAAAACCATTAATGATCAGGTTTTTAAAGGAACCTTATTAATAAATTATAATGGGCATGGTAATATTGAACGATTGGCTCATGAGAATATTTTAAGTAGTGCCGATTATCTCACTTGGGATAATGAATATAAAATGCCCTTTATGATCACGGCTACCTGCGAATTCTCGCGTTTCGATAATCCTTCCTATGTTTCAGCGGGAGAACAATTGGTATTGCGCGAAAAAGCAGGTGCTATTGCTTTGGTTACTACTACACAAGTAGTATATCAATCGAGTAATAGAATTATGAATTCCCAATATTTAATGGCTCAGTTCAATCATACAAGTACAAACTGGACAACATTTGGAGATGCTTTCAGAAGGGGCAAAAATCAAACATATATCAATCCGGGTTCTTTTGATTTAGCTAATTTTAGAAAATTTGCATTGTTGGGAGATCCTGCATTGTTACCCGCATTTCCCAAAGAAATTGTTCGAACAGATGCTATTGTGGATATGAATACACAGCAAGTAATTGATTCTTTAAAAGCCTTAGGGCATTATAAAATTGAAGGGTCTGTAAAAAATGGTGCTAATCAGGTACTAAGTAATTTTAATGGCACTGCTACGGTATTAATTTTGGATAAACCTAGGAAAGTACAATTAGTTACAAAAGAAACGAATGCAAGCAGAACCTATTATTCTCAAAATACTATAATTTATAAAGGTCAGGCAACAGTACTTAATGGTCATTTCTCCATTGAATTTATATTGCCTAAAGATCTGGATATAACTCCGGGTAAAACACGTATCCTATATTATGCGCAATCTTCAACGGAAGATGCTGCAGGCTGCGATACCAATTTTGTATTGGGCAATTTTTCTACGGTGCCAATTGTTGATGATGATAAGCCTATCGTGCTACCGTTTATGAATGATAGTTTGTTTAGAAATGGAGCTATTACTAATCCTAATTCTATATTGTATGTAAAATTGTCGGATGCTTCTGGAATTAATGTTTCAGGCAATGGAGTGGGGCACGATTGTATTGCAATTTTAGATGAAGATGAACAACATCCTTTTGTTTTAAATGATTATTACGAAACCGATACGGGCACCTACAAAAAGGGAATCATTAGATTTCCGATGAAAAACCTATCCCTTGGCATGCATCGTATAAAAGTAAAAGCGTGGGATATTAATAATAACTCAGGGGAAGGCCAAGTAGTTTTCAACGTTGTTGATGGCAGTGCAACAGCATTAGGTAATGTATTCAACTATCCTAATCCATTTAATGATGCTACTACTTTTTCATTCGAACACAATCATCCGAATGAAAATTTGGAGGTGCAAATAGATATTTACAGTGCAACAGGTCAATTGGTTCATACTATAAAAGAAAAAGTGGATGCTACAGGTAGTAGAACTGCTTCGATTGTATGGGATACAAAGAGTAGTTTTGGGGTTAGTGTAGAAAGTGGCCTATATGTATATCGTGTTCAAATAACAACGGAAAATGGACAATCGGCGATGGCATACCAAAAACTCATAATTGTTCGTTAATATCTTTGTAATCAAGCTTAAAACATAAATTGTGTTTTGAATGCTTACAAATACTTTATAAATTTATCTTTTTAAAAAATGTAACAGTGAAATCAAGTTTATTAAAATTTTCTTTAGTAGTAGTTTTTCTTAACCCAATCAATTTGTTGGCACAAACCAATATTAACGGTCAAGTAAGTACTATCACAACAGGGGTTCCCTTTTTGCGTATATCACCCGATGCACGTGCTGGAGCTATGGGCGATGCTGGCATTGCTGTTTCTGCAGATGCTAATGCCCATTATTGGAATATTGCAAAAGTTCCTTTTAATGAAAAAAATAATGGTATAGCAATTACGTATACGCCTTGGATGCGCAGCTTAATCCCAGATATTTCATTAATCTACCTTACGGGCTTTCACAAATTTGGAGCAGATAATAATCAGGCAATAAGTGGTTCATTACGCTATTTTAATTTAGGGGATATTAATTTCACAGATATCAATGCATCTCCTATTGGAACTGGTAAGCCAAGAGAAATGGCCTTAGACTTAGGATATAGTAGAAAATTGTCGGATAAGTTATCCGCAGGTGTAGCCTTACGTTATGTATATTCTAATATCAGCTCAGGTTATGCGGGCAATACCGATTTCAATCCGGGTAAAGCATTTTCAACTGATTTAGGGATTTATTATACCTCTTCTAAAGAAAATGCTGCTGCTCAAAAACAAACTTTTAGTTGGGGTGTTGTGATCAGCAATTTAGGTTCTAAAATTTCCTACTCATCTATAAGAAAAGATTTTATTCCTATGAACTTAGGTATTGGTGTGGCCTATAGTAAAGAGATCGATGAATATAATAAAGTAACCTTTGCGTTAGATTTCAATAAACTATTGGTGCCTTCCTTACAAATTGCTAAAGATACTGCTGGCAAAGCTTATTATTACTATCCTGAGAAAGGTGTAATTGCAGGTATGATGGGTTCTTTCTCCGATGCGCCTGGAGGCTTTAAAGAAGAATTATCGGAGTTTACTACCTCATTAGGAATGGAATACTGGTATCAAAATCAATTTGCATTGCGAGCAGGATATTTTTATGAAGATCCTAATAAAGGAGCTCGTAAATATTATACTATAGGTGCTGGCATTAAATACAATGTTATGGACTTGAATTTTTCTTATTTAATTTCTGCAGGTAATACGCTTATTCAAAATCCTTTGGCAAATACCTTACGCGTATCGTTACTTTTCAATTTTGATAGTTTTGATAAG
>CAIWHF010000113.1 GCA_903912405.1 uncultured Bacteroidota bacterium
ACATATGATAAAGAAGCAAAATACTTAGCCGCATTAATTTGATCTTCACTTTCATACTTACCTAATTGCAAATAGGTAGCCTTTTTAAAATTTGCTCCTCTAAAGCCTGTTCCTACCCCATCTACACATACAATGATATATCCTTTTTGAGCTAGCATTTGATACCAGAAAAAATCTTTAATAGGAAATTTGTCGGCAACTTCTTGGGAGCCTGGTCCAGAATATTGATATAATAGAACAGGATATTTTTTAGTGGAATCAAAATTACTAGGTTTAATTAGCCAGGCATTAAGCGGAACTTTCATGTAGGAAAAATCAGCGGGTATATAAGTAAGTTCTACTTTAGCAATATCATACTGCTGCATTTTATTCGCCAATTCCGTATTGGATTCTAGCACCTTAACTAACCTTCCTGCACTCGTTTTTAACGAAATTACGGGCACTTGATTTATCGTACTGTATTTATCTACAAAGTATTTATTTCCCTCCAGCCATTGTATTGCATGGGTGCCAGACTCTGGAGTTAGGCAATTTGTTTTATTCGAAAGGATATTTACAGCCATTAATTTTCGTTGAATAGTTGACGTAGCTTCTGTGTAATAAACTACATTTCGTTGTTCATCAAATGCATGAATTGTTTCTATATCCATATTTCCTTTGGTAACACGAATGGATAGATGCATATTTCTGTCGAATTTATACAATTGATTATACCCATCTTTTTCGCTGGTAAATAGCATCCATTTGCCATTTTTAGTAAATATAAAATTATCAGTTACTTCTACATAAGTATCACTCGTTTCGGTATAGAAATTATCAGTAGCTTGATTAAGTACATTGACATCCCAAAGTTTTAACTCATTTTGGTGACGATTCATTTCAAATATACAAAGATGGGTATCAGAATTCATCCATTTAATTCTTGGGAAATAATGATCAGCACTATTATTAATATTGTAATTAATCAATTCTTTACTTGCTATATTATAGGTGTGTATAGAAACCTTACTATTGGGAAAACCTGCTTTTGGATATTTATAAGAGTAAAGCGTGGGATAAGTTCCATCATACATGGGTATAGCATAAGTAGGCACATCCTTTTCATTGAATTTATAGAATGCTATATAAGTTCCCTTTTCAGACCATTCATAGGCTTTAGTAAATTCAAACTCTTCTTCATATACCCAATCGCAATTACCATTAATAATTTCATTTTTAATTCCATCTTGAGTAATTGCTGTCAACACATCATTATCTATATTCTTAACATATAAATTGTTATTAAAAACGTAAGCAATATCTTTTGAATTTGGAGAGAAGCTAGCATGAAGAACTTTATCTGCAAACAATAAGGATAACTGTTTTGTAGAAAAATCATAAACATACACATGGTATAAAACAGATCGTCTATAGATATTTTCAGCATCTGCAAATAAAAGCACTTTGGATCCATCTTTACTTATTTGAAAATCATCGTAACGAAGGGCTTGCTTATTAAAAGTGAGCGCAGGAATTAACTGTTTTTGAAAGGTATCGGTAAGAATATCGTAAATATTTACAACTACAGCGCCCTTTTCATTTTCTATTCTGGTATAGCTAGCACCATTAGCCATGGCTTGAATACCAGGAACAGCTTTAACTCTGAATGTGCCTTTAACCCAAAGGTCTTCTAATTCAATTTGTTTTTTTTGAGCTACTGCAGCAAAGGTGCAAAATAAGAGTATAAATAATAAATTCTTTTTCATAATAATAAATGTATAATTAAGATATAGTAACCGAAATGCCGCGAT
>CAIWHF010000114.1 GCA_903912405.1 uncultured Bacteroidota bacterium
GAAATTAATAGCTAAAAAAATACCAGTAATCGATCAGCATCCATTTCCGCTTATCGATCATCATCCTGTGAAAGAAGCAAAACCTGCTTTTGAAAAACGAAATTTTAAACCCAAATTTAATAGTCAAAAGAAAGCAAAATAAAAAGAGGAGGCCAATTGGCCTCCTCTTTTTTTTATTTTTACCTTATTAATGCGCTATAGTAATACTAGCTTTTTTAATAATGGCTTGATCTTTATTTTTTACCGTGTATAGATACAATCCGCTTGCTAAATCAGCTACGCGTATTTCTGTTGTTTTGCTAAATGTTTTAGTCTGCATAACTCTACCATTAATCGCATATAATTCAAATAACAATTCATCATCGCTAGATGCTTTTATTGATAATACATCGATTGCAGGATTTGGATATGCCGTAATTTCAATATCGTTCATTAAGGCTTCGGTAATTCCTGTTGTAGTGGTATAAGTCACGTCATCTACATATAAGGTACTTGAGTTTTGCACGGTGTCGTTAGAATTGGTAAAATAGTAGCGTATTAAATTTGCCGCTAAATTTGTTGCGATATACGTAATTGGAACATCTACTTTAGTGAAATTTGCTTTAACGCCAAATTGCACACCACCCGAGCCAATTACAGAATCCACTCCGAGGGTTCTATTAATTATTTCAACAGCAAATGAACCAGAATCAGCAGTAGCAGGTGCATACTTAATATATGCCGAAGCCATACTCACGCGTTGTGAAATTGCAGCTCCACCAGAGAAGGTCAAATTAAAAGAGGCGTCTAAATTTAATGTAGCATTGGTCATGATGCCAGGTACAGCTCCTAAACTAGAAAATGTTTTTGTAACCATCATAGCAGAAGAAGTGCCTGAATTTTTAACGCTTGTACTTTTAGTCACCGTTTTTTGTATCGTAGTGGTTTGACCTATTAAAAAATTTAAACTATTGGCCAAAGAATCAAAAGTAGACCAGGAAGTTGGCACCTCTAATGGGCTTAATGGATTGAAGATGAGTATTTTGTTTTGCCAAGTTTCAAAACCGCCATTAGGAGCAGTAGTTTGAGCATTGACATGAGCAACAAATAAAAATGTAGCACTTATAACAAGTAATAGTTTTTTCATTTTATAATTTTAAATGGTTTATAAAGATCCAAGACAAGCCTGAATAGCTTCAAAGTTGGGTAAATCACCCGCACTTTCTAATACTTCTGCATATTGAATAGTACCTTTTACATCAATTACAAATGCTGAACGTTTACTAACGCCTTTCATATCCAATACAAAATTTTCATACAAACAACCATAAGCTGCAGATACTTCTTTGTTGAAGTCACTTAATAAAGTAAAATTCAACGATTGTTCTTTTTTAAACTTATCTAAAGTGAATAAAGAGTCTACGGAAATGCCAATCACTTCTGCATTCAAATTATTATACACAGCAATACTGTCTCTTAAAGAACAAAGCTCCGTGGTGCAAACGCCTGTAAAAGCTAATGGGAAAAATACTAAAACTACATTTTTGCCAGAAAACTGACTTAAGGAAACTTCATTTTTATCAGAATCCCTAAGGGTGAAATTTGGGGCCATTTGGCCTACTGTTATGCTCATATTAATTTTTTTTTTCAAAATTACAACTAAGTGTGCAAATATGACAAAATGAATGTGAAATGATTGCTAAAAAATGGAAAAAATGGCGCTTGAAAGGGCTTTAAAGATAGCAATAGTCGTACCTTTCTGAAAATATGTCTTATTTTTAAAACTGGCACAATTTGTGCAGTAATCAGGAATAAGATTCGAATCTATTTTATTTAATTTTTTAAAAACTAAATGATATGTCAAAAGTTAACATCACCCCCTTGCACGACAGAGTAATTGTATTACCTGCTGCAGCTGAAGAAAAAACAGCAAGTGGAATCATCATTCCAGATACGGCAAAAGAAAAACCACAAAGAGGCACTGTAGTAGCTGCTGGCCCTGGTAAAAAAGACGAACCCATGACCGTAAAATCAGGAGATACTGTTTTATACGGTAAATATGCTGGCACTGAAATTAGTATGGAAGGCAATGATTACCTAATCATGAGAGAAAGCGATATTCTTGCAATTGTATAATTAATCAAAAAATAAAAAATAAACATATGGCAAAACAATTATTTTTCAACATCGAAGCACGCAATAAAATGAAGCGTGGTGTTGACATCCTTGCGGATGCAGTAAAAGTAACTTTAGGACCTAAAGGTAGAAATGTAGTTATCGAGAAAAAATTTGGTGCTCCAAGTATTACAAAAGATGGCGTTTCTGTTGCTAAAGAAATTGAATTAGAAGATGCTATCGAAAATATGGGTGCGCAAATGGTGAAAGAAGTAGCTTCTAAAACAGCAGACGTTGCTGGTGATGGAACTACTACGGCTACCGTATTAGCACAAGCTATTATTGGCGAAGGATTGAAAAACGTAGCCGCTGGCGCAAACCCAATGGATTTGAAACGTGGAATCGACAAAGCAGTGGTAATCGTTGTAGAAAGCTTACGTAAACAATCTGAAAAAGTTGGTAACGACAATAAGAAAATTGAACAAGTAGCTACAATTTCTGCAAATAACGATAGCACAGTAGGTAAATTAATTGCTGAGGCTATGGCTAAAGTTGGTAACGAAGGTGTTATTACTGTTGAAGAAGCTAAAGGTACCGATACTACCGTTGCGGTAGTAGAAGGTATGCAATTTGACCGTGGTTACTTAAGTCCATACTTTGTAACGAACACAGAAAAAATGCAAACGGAGTTTCAAAACCCATACATTTTAATCTACGAAAAGAAAATCAGCACCTTAAAAGACATCTTACCTATATTGGAAAGTACTGTTCAAACAGGTCGTCCTTTATTAATAATTGCTGAAGATGTAGATGGCGAAGCATTAGCAACATTAGTAGTCAATAAATTAAGAGGTTCTCTAAAAATTGCTGCTGTCAAAGCTCCTGGCTTTGGCGATCGTAGAAAAGAAATGTTGCAAGATATTGCAGTATTAACTGGCGGTACTGTTATCAGCGAAGAACAAGGATATAAACTAGAAAACGCAACTATAGAATTCTTAGGTCAAGCAGAAAGTATAACGGTAGATAAAGACAACACAACCGTTATTGGTGGTAAAGGAGAAAAAGACGCAATCACCGCTAGAGTGCATCAAATAAAAGCACAAATGGAAACGTCTACTTCTGATTATGATAAAGAAAAATTACAAGAGCGCTTAGCTCAATTAAGTGGTGGTGTAGCCGTATTATACGTAGGTGCTGCTACTGAAGTAGAAATGAAAGAGAAAAAAGACCGCGTAGATGATGCTTTACATGCAACGCGCGCTGCTGTTGAAGAAGGAATTGTGCCAGGTGGTGGTATTGCTTTCATTAGAGCTACAGAATCTCTAGAAGGAATGACCGGTGATAATGCCGACGAAACTACAGGTATCAAAATTGTTCGTAGAGCAATTGAAGAACCACTTCGTCAAATAGTAGCAAATGCTGGATTAGAAGGTTCTATCATCGTTCAAAAAGTACGCGAAGGCAAAAACGACTTTGGTTTTAATGCCCGCACAGAAACGTATGAAAATATGTTAGCTGCAGGTGTTTTAGATCCTACTAAAGTAAGTCGCGTAGCTTTAGAACACGCAGCTTCTATTGCAGGTATGTTATTGACAACGGAGTGTGTCATTGCAGACAAACCAGAACCAAAAGGAGCTCATAGTCATGCACCAGCAGGTATGCCAGGCGGTATGGGTATGGATTATTAATCAAATCGTTCCCCTAGATAAAAAACCGAAGTCTATGACTTCGGTTTTTTTATTTGTTTTGATAATTAAACGTTTCGTAATAAGCTCCCTTCAATTGCATTAATTCTTCATGCGTACCCTGCTCTTTAATGGTACCTCTATCTATAAAAAGAACTTGATCAAAATTCCAATTATTAAAAATTCGATGTGTAATAACAATAGTTGTTTGGTGTTTTGCTTTTTCTTTTAAAACCTGCACAATATGTTGCTCTGTATTCGTATCCACAGCCGACAAACAATCGTCTAATATTAAAATAGGCGCCTTTTTCAATAAGGCTCTAGCAATACCCAAACGTTGTTTTTGACCACCTGACAAGAGCACCCCGCGCTCGCCAATGATCGTATCAAACTGATGGGGCATGCTTATAATTTCTTCATACAAACAAGCATCTTTACACGCTTGCTCTATTGCTTCTTTTGTAGCCTTGGCGTTGGCTAATAATAAATTTTGATAAATGGTATCGGAAAAAAGTAGCGGCTCTTGCGATGCGTAGGCTATTTGAGATCGAATACTTTTCAAAGTTATTGCACTTATAGCTACATCATCTAAAGAAAGCGTTCCTTCCTCTACATCATACATACGTTCTAATAATTGAATTAAGGTAGATTTTCCAGCGCCTGTTTTGCCTAAAATAGCGATGCTCGAATTAGCAGGTATATGTAATGAAAAATCTTGTAAAGCCTTTATACCTGTGTGCGGATAGGTGAAGTTGACCTTATTAAATGTAATAGCACCTTGAAGTACTTTTTCAGAGGCCAATGGCGCATCTATTATCGCAGATGGTGTTTGTAAAAAATCATTAATTCTTTTTTGAGAGGCCGCAGCTCGTTGTATTATGGAGGCCACCCAACCAATACTCGAAATGGGAAACATCAATAGATTGATATACATAATAAACTCAGCAATATGCCCTGCACTTGTTTTCCCTTGTATAACTAAATAGCCACCAACTAAAACAGAGAAAAGCATACTGAGGCCTATAAACAAATTCATAGAAGGAAAATAGATAGATTCTATCATGGATAATTGTAAGGCACTATTTTTATACGCATTAGATTCTTTATTAAATAATTTTTCTAGAAACGTATGTTGCGAAAAGGCCTTTACTATTCTAATACCGGCATACGTTTCTTGAGCGCGCGCAGTAAGATTGGATAATTGCGCTTGTATATGTTCGCTTTTTTTATAGATTTTCTTATTCACTAAGTACAAAGTAGTTGCTAAAAAAGGAAAAGGCAGTAAAACCCAAAGTGTAAGCATAGGATGCACCTGCCACATCCCCCAAATACACATACAACCCAATACACTTAAATTGACGGTATACATCAAAGCTGGTCCCGTATACATTCTTACACGGGCTACATCTTCTGCAATGCGATTCATTAAATCACCTATGGTGTTGGTTTTATAAAAATGCACGTCGAGTGTTTGATAGTGCTGATAGAGTTCGTTTTTTTGATCAAACTCAATTTTGCGCGACATTACTATTAATGTTTGTCGCATCAAAAACATAAAAAAACCTCTCAAAATTGCTAAACCAACTAACAAGAATCCATTAGTTAATACCCAATAGGCAATAGCTTTTTCAGCAGTCATCTGTTGCGATAAATTGTTTATAGCTTTGTATAGCAACACTTGTTGCTGAACGCCATCCAATAATTTTCTTATGATTGCGGGTGGTAATACAGCGAAATAATTAGAGATAGCAACAAATAAAATACCTAATAAAAAGGAGTATTTATATTTAAAAAATAATGGATGGAGAGCACGTAACGATTTCATAAATTTGACTAATGCGTTATTTGCATATTTTCTAAAATAGCTGTAAGTTCTTTGCAAAAATTCAATTCCAGCGTACGCTCCTCATTTGCATTATTTCCTATTAAAACCCATCCTTGGGCTTGTTTACGAAAACAAGATGCGGTTGAAGTAAGCCTACAAAATTGCGTTGCATTGATAGAAAGCGAACTGAAAGCTGTTAACAACGTATCAACAGGAAGTGTTGTACTTTCTTTTTTTGAAAAAACAAAAAGGCTATTAACCAATTTATTTTTTAAAAGATAGGGCGTTAAACAATTGACGAGCGTCATAGGATCCAGATTATTTTCTTCTACTACAAACACCCATGTTTCTTTAGCCTGTTTATTGAAAAAAACAGTTTTGAAAACACCTTCATAAAGTGCTGGAACTATGTGCACTTGCATATCTGCATATACATATCCCATCGCATTATCCTTATCTTCTTCTTGATTATCTTTACCTAAGGGTTTTTGTGCAACAAGCATTGCAGGTATAGCAACTTTTTGATGGGTATCTAGCGTATTGAACTCTAAAGTTTTTTTATTTGGGAAATTATTATAAAAAATAATTCCTGTAGCACCTTGCTGAGCTGCTGCAATTGTTCGATCATATAGCACTTTCTGTAAAGGAAATAAAGAATCATTGGCTTGCTCTTCATCATCATACAGCGGCAATAACCAAATATTATTTTGTTCCATCACATCCGGAATACAGTTGCCACTCACTTTAACATTAGCCGAATAAGGAAGCGGAAAATTTGCTTTGTCAATCGCCACTTTTTTTCCATTAAATAATACAGAAGAAGCGCTATCTATTTTTATTCCATAGTTAATGTTGTAAGGCACCATCGAAACAAGTGCCTTGTTTTTTAAACAATAGTGCTCCCAATTATTGAAAGCCAAAGTGGGCGAAGTAGCGAAGGTTTTTTTACAAACTTTTTGTACTTGCCTGCACAACTGATTAGATTGTTTGGGTGGCAAAATACCTGATGAATTCTTAGTAATGCACAATAATAAAAGTATAAATAGCCCGCGTGGCATACAATTTTTTTGTAAAGGTAAAATAAATACGAATAGTAGTTTATTTTATTTCAATCCACGTATGATCTGCCAATAGTTTTACGCTAGCTGTAAAATTCTTAAATGGAAGCTTGGCACCCCATTCTTGAGGACCAATTAAAGAAAGCACAAATCGATCTTGTTCTTTTTCGTATAAATGATAGGTATGCCCTATTAATGGCTTAAAACTCATTTGAGCTTCATAAATCATCATAGAAAGCGCCTTTCTATTTTGAATCGCTTGGGCTTGAGCAGCTAACAATTCTATTTGTTTCCGAATTTGCTCTAATTGCATATTCGTTTGTTCTTCCATAGCTAACAAGGCCTTATTTTTTATAACACCTTCCTTAGTAGGCCTCACCAAAGCACTACTTGCACTTGTTGCATATGCTAATACGCTAAGTTGCTTATGGTAAAATTCGATATTGCTATACGGTCGTTCATATTCATCAAAACCTTGTAGCGTCCTTTTCATATTACCATTAGGTAATAAATCTAATTGCACACGAATAGGTAAATGATTCGCTGCAGTATAGGTATAGTTAAATTGAAGAGCAGAGGGTATTTGAAGCTGCTGTTCTTGAAAGGACAATTCAAATGAGGTCACTTCTTTTTGTTGATTAATAGTACGTTCTTCTTTGATATTAAAAGAAGCAGCAGCTTCAATACCGGTAATGGTAAAAATGGCAGCCGTTGGCACAGTACCCTTTTCATAAAGGCATTGCTCCGGTACCAATTGCCATGCTGCTAAGAAATTATATGCTTGTTGAATCATCACTACTATTACAAATAGAAACAAAAAAAGTTCAATCTATAAAAAAAGTGTGCCTGATAAAGACACACTTTTTTTTATTGTTGTATTACTATTAATAACGATAATGATCTGCTTTAAACGGACCGTATTTAGGAATACCTAAATAAGCAGCTTGCTCATCTGTTAACTCATCTAATTCAACACCAATTTTAGCTAAGTGCAAACGCGCTACCTTCTCATCTAAATGCTTAGGTAATACATACACTTTGTTTTCATAATTAGCAGTATTGGTCCACAATTCTATTTGCGCTAAAGTTTGGTTGGTAAACGAGTTACTCATTACAAACGATGGGTGACCTGTAGCGCAGCCTAAATTTACTAAACGACCTTCTGCTAATACAATCACTTCTTTACCATCAATAGTATAAATATCTACTTGAGGTTTAATAGTATCTTTAGTATGACCGTAATTCGTATTTAACCATGCCATATCAATTTCGATATCAAAGTGACCGATATTACAAACAATCGCTTTGTCTTTCATAGAACGGAAATGCTTTTCAGTAATCAAATCACGACAACCAGAAGCTGTTACAATGATATCTGCTTCTTTTACTGCGTCTACCATTTTCTTAACTTCAAATCCGTCCATAGCTGCTTGTAAAGCACAGATTGGATCGATTTCGGTAACGATAACACGAGCACCTGCACCTCTCAACGATTCTGCAGATCCTTTACCCACATCGCCATAACTACCCACAACTGCTACTTTACCAGCCATCATTACATCAGTAGCACGACGAATCGCATCTACCAATGATTCTTTACAACCGTACTTGTTATCAAATTTAGATTTTGTAACCGAATCATTTACATTGATCGCAGGCATTGGTAAAGTACCTTTTGCCATACGCTCATATAAACGATGCACACCAGTTGTAGTTTCTTCAGATAAGCCTTTGATACCATTTACTAAATGAGGATATTTATCTAAAACCATATTCGTTAAATCACCACCATCATCTAAAATCATATTTAAAGGACGATCTTCGCTTCCGAAATACAAGGTTTGTTCAATACACCAATCGCCTTCTTCAATAGTTTGTCCTTTCCAAGCAAAAACGCCAATACCAGCTGCTGCAATTGCTGCTGCTGCTTGGTCTTGCGTAGAGAAGATATTACAAGAGCTCCATTTTACTTCAGCTCCTAAAGCCACCAAGGTTTCAATTAATACTGCTGTTTGAATAGTCATGTGTAAGCAACCCGCAATGCGCGCACCAGCTAATGGTTTGCTATCGCCATATTCTGCTCTCAAAGACATTAAGCCAGGCATTTCTGCTTCTGCTAAACGAATTTCTTTACGGCCCCATTCAGCGAGACTCATATCTTTTACCTTATGTGGTAAATTAAAATCAATAGTTGAACTCATATTAAAAAAATTTTGGCAAAGATACAGTTATTCTATGATACGAAGGACTACATAGAACCTTCTTTTATCTAATTTTTTGAAACAATCCTAATTTGTTGAACCAAGTATAAATAGCTCCTTAAAAAGCTTCTACTAAATGGTTTTTAAGTAGTCTTGAATATGTACTTTGGTTGCATAAGATACGTTTACTAAAGGCAAACGCAAGGTGTCTTGCATAATACCCATTTCTTGTAGCACACATTTTACACCCGCTGGATTGCCTTCTGCAAAGAGTAAATTAATGCCCTTCAACAGTTTATAATGAATTTCTTTCGCCGCTGCAATTTGACCTTGTCTAGCCAATAGCACCATTTGTGCAAAATCTTTGGTAAAGCAATTAGCCGCAACGGAGATAACTCCATGCATACCCATCGCTATTTGTGGAAGCACTAAATCATCATCGCCCGAAAGCACAGCAAAATTTGCAGCTGCGCCTTGCACTAATTCCATACATTGCGCCATATTACCACTTGCTTCTTTTACGGCTACTATATTGGCAAATTCGTTGGCTAAGCGCAAGGTGGTGGCTGGTAACATATTGGTTACCGTTCTACCAGGTACATTGTATAATAGGATAGGCAATGCTGTTGCTTGAGCAATCGCTTTAAAATGCTGATAAATACCTTCCTGACTTGGTTTGTTATAATACGGCACTACACTCAAAAGCCCATCTACTCCGCTCCAATCCCAAGTTTGTAATTGTTGAATAACAGCTGCTGTATTGTTTCCTCCGGCACCACAAACTAAAGGCACACGCTTATTGTTTTGTTGAACGATAAAACGAAGTACGGCTTGTTTTTCATCTGTTGTTAAGGTAGGTGTTTCGGCAGTAGTACCTAAAGCCACCAAAAAATCAACTTTGTTTTCGATAACATGCGCCACCAATTTTCCTAAAGCAGGAAAATCAATTGTTCCTTCTTTTGTAAAAGGGGTAACTAATGCTACGCCAGTGCCTTGAAACTTATTATTCATAGTTATAGTTCTTAGGTTGTGGGCACTTCGTCATAGAAGCCCATTTTAGAAAACTTATCAATACGTTGTTGTATGCGCGTATCGGCATCAAAACGTTGTAAATCAGCGATTGTTTTTATGAGATAATCTTTTACAATAGCGGCCATTTCTAATGGCTTAGCATGCGCACCTCCAATAGGCTCTTTCAATACATCATCTACCAAATCGAAGCCTTTCATATCCTCAGAAGTCAATTTCAATTGCTCCGCAGCAAGTTCTTTATTATTCCATGTTCTCCATAAGATAGACGAGCAAGATTCTGGTGAAATAACAGTGTACCAAGTATTTTCCAACATCACCACTTTATCGCCAATACCAATACCCAATGCACCTCCCGATGCACCTTCACCAATAATAATACAGATCACGGGCACTTTCATATTCACCATTTCAAATAAATTGCGGGCAATCGCTTCAGCTTGTCCACGTTCTTCTGCTTCCAAGCCAGGATAAGCGCCCGGTGTGTCTATAAAAGTAATAATAGGTCTATTAAATTTCTCTGCAATTTTCATTAAGCGCAAGGCTTTACGATAGCCCTCTGGATTAGCCATACCAAAATTGCGCAATTGACGGGTTTTGGTATTAGTACCTTTCTGATGACCCATAACCATAACTGGCAAACCGTTTAACTCGGCCATGCCTGCTACAATAGCTTTATCATCTTTTACTTGGCGATCGCCAAACAATTCGTTAAAATTTTCAAAGATGCTTTCTATATAGAATTGGGTATATGGGCGCTCTGGATGGCGGCTCAATTGCACGCGTTGCCAAGGCGTTAAGTTTTGGTAAATACTTGCACGTGTTTTTTCAATAGCTGTTTCTATTTCACGAATAGCTGCCGACATATCAGCATGACTATCGGCTGCCATTTCGTGTAGTTTATCAAGTTGCTTTTGAAGGTCTTCTAAAGGTTTCTCAAAATCCAAAAATTGCATAGTAGAATCGATTTTGTTTAGTTTACAAAGATAGTTTTAAAATTTTTATTTACTAGCTATATGAAAATTGAAAAAAGGGTTTTATATTTGCACTCCCAAACAAAATCTCGGTTTTGTTCTGGATCGGTAGTTCAGTTGGTTAGAATGCCGCCCTGTCACGGCGGAGGTCGCGGGTTCGAGTCCCGTCCGGTCCGCAA
>CAIWHF010000115.1 GCA_903912405.1 uncultured Bacteroidota bacterium
AGCATTTAAACAAACAATTAGAGGCGGTTAATATAAAACGTGCAGAATTAGAGAAGCACCAAGAAGAGCATGTAAAACGCCTTGAGAAAGTAGCTAATTTAAGCGCAGAAGAAGCGAAGTCAGAATTGATGGAAGCGGTTAAAGAGGAAGCGCGCACCAATGCCATGTCTTATGTGAAAGAGATTATGGAGGAGGCTAAGCTTAATGCTAGTAAAGAAGCTAAGAAAATTGTTATTCAAACTATTCAGCGTACTGCTGCAGAGCAAACCATTGAAAATGCCATTACGGTATTTAATTTGGAAAGCGATGAAATTAAAGGCCAAATTATTGGTAGAGAAGGTCGTAATATCAGAGCATTAGAAGCAGCTACGGGCGTGGATTTAATTATTGACGACACCCCAGAAGCGATCATCTTATCATGTTTCGATCCATTGCGTAGAGAAATTGCTCGTTTATCATTACAACGTTTAGTGCAAGATGGTCGTATACACCCAGCTCGTATTGAAGAAGTAGTAGAGAAAACAAAAAAACAATTAGAAGAACAAGTAATGGAAATTGGTGAGCGCACTATTATTGAATTAGGCGTACATGGTTTACATAAAGACTTGGTGCGTATGATTGGTAAAATGCGTTTTCGTTCTTCTTATGGTCAAAACTTATTAATGCACTCTAAAGAAACGGCCAACCTTTGTGGTATTATGGCTGCAGAATTAGGGCTTGGTCAAAAAATAGTGAAATTGGCTAAACGTGCGGGTTTACTTCATGATATTGGTAAAGTGCCTGATGAAGAAACAGAATTGAGCCACGCATTATTAGGTGCTAAATTAGCTGAAAAATGTGGCGAACATGCTGCAATTGTAAATGCTATTGGAGCGCACCATGATGAGATGGAAATGACCTATATTATTTCTCCAATCATTCAGGCTTGTGATGCGATAAGCGGAGCTAGACCAGGCGCACGTAGAGAAATGATGCAAAGTTATTTGCAACGTATTAAAGATTTGGAATCTTTAGCAATGGCTTATGATGGTGTTGAAAAGGCTTATGCTATACAAGCAGGAAGAGAGTTGCGTGTTATTGTTGAAGCTGATAAAGTAAGTGATGCAGCAAGCGATACCTTGTCTTTTGAAATTTCAGATAAAATTCAAAAAGAGATGCAATATCCTGGGCAAATAAAAGTTACGGTAATTAGAGAATTACGTGCCGTAAACATTGCTCGATAATAAAAAGAAAAAGAATCAAAAGCTGTATGCCTTGCATGCAGCTTTTTTTATTGTATAAACTAGAACTTTAGTTATTTTATTTTATTTTTGAATTCATGTTGAAGCGTTTCGTTTTTTGTGGTCTTCTTTGTTTTTTGTGTGCATTACAAGTGTGTGCTCAAACAGCAGCATCGGATAGTGCTACTATTCGATGGGAAGGGAAATGGTCTACGCCTAAAGAACGTTTTCAGCCCATTCCTAAAAAAGCAATTTTATACAGTGCCATTTTACCAGGCTTAGGACAAGCATACAATCGTCAATACTGGAAAGTGCCTATTATATATGCCGGTATGGTTGCGGCTTTCGTGGCTTATGATTTTAATAATAGCCGCTATCAAATATATAAAAAAGCATACATAGCAAGAATAGATAACAACCCATCGACGAGCGATGAATTCGTAGGCTTGTATACCGATGCCAATTTGAAAACATTGCAAGATAGCTATAAGCGCTTTGCAGACATGACCATTTTATTTACCGCTGTTGGTTTTGCTATACAATCCTTAGATGCATTAACGTCGGCTCATCTCAAAAATTTTGATGTTTCAAAAGATATAAGTTTCAGAATTAGCCCTGCCGTTTTGCCAACAGGACAAATAGGTATCGCAATGATTTTTAAAACCCATTAAGGCATGTTACAATCTATTCCAAGAGAAGATACCTTTTTACATAAAGGATTGCGCACTAAATTAGTAGATGAACTGGTTAAGCTAGGCATTAAAGATGCAGCTGTAATAGCAGCGATTCAAAAAATACCAAGACACTTTTTTTTAGAGCCCGGTTTTGAACGCTATGCCTACGAAAATAGAGCCTTTACTATTTTAGCCAACCAGACTATTTCGCACCCTTATACCGTTGCTTTTCAAACAGAATTATTAGCTGTTAAAAAGTTTGATAAAGTGCTAGAAGTAGGAACAGGTAGTGCTTATCAGACTTGTGTTTTAGCAGAATTAGGTGCGCAGGTTTTTTCTATTGAGCGTCAAAAAGAATTGTATGATTATGCTAATCATTTCTTTTACTTAAAAAAATATGGTACAATCAAACGCTTCTATGGTGACGGTTTTGCAGGTTTGCCAACCTATGGCCCCTTCGATAAAATAATTATTACTGCGGGTGCGCCTAAAATTCCAGATCAGTTAGTGGCTCAATTAAAAATAGGGGGCATTATGATTATTCCTTTAGGAGAAAATGAACAACAGCAGATGTTGCGACTTACAAAATTAGAAGATGGCAGTTTGAAGGAAGAGCATTATGGTAGCTTTTCTTTTGTGCCGATGCTAGAAGGAAAGAATGATAAACGATGAAATTCAAGTTCATTTAGAAATATAATTTAATTCAAGCTTATGAAAAATTCAGTATTAGGATTAGTTGCTATGCTATTGTTTCAGTTTACAGCAAAAGCACAGCAACTACCCTTATTGCCCTACCCAAATTTTTGCGCCATTGGTCCTGATAGTTTTGTTTTAGAACCTTCAACGGTTATTAGATATGCTTCTTTGACTAATGAAACCAGGATCACCATTCCATTGTGTGTATCTTATTTAAAACAAAGCACGGGCTTTAATTTTTCGATTAATAATAAAGATGCATACAGAAATAATATTCAGTTGCTCATTAGCAAATTGACCGATACGAATAACGAAGCTTATGAATTGCACATAGATAAAAGTGGTATACAAATAAAAGCGAATAAAAGTGCTGGTTTGTTATATG
>CAIWHF010000116.1 GCA_903912405.1 uncultured Bacteroidota bacterium
ATTATGTTAAATAGTTAATTTATAAGTAAAGGTGCCTATTACAGCACCTTGAATTATTACTTATTTAATCTTGTTTAAAATCTCTTTCGGTACTGCCCCTTTATGCACTAAGAAAGCAGTTGTTTTATATTGAACATACGCTTTACTTACATAGATATACCCTTTATAATCATTCTTCTCTCCCCAGGAGTTTTTAACTATATAATACTCTTTACCTGTTTGATCTTTAGCATTTCCTACAATATGCATACCATGGTCGTCGGTTGTTTCATAATTATCAAATGCTTTCTGACGCATTTCTTGAGTTATAACGCGTTCTGCAGCCTTACCATTAAACAAAGATTTTTGTTCAGCCTCTTCCATATCTTCCCAATTTTTCTCTGGAACAAAAGCAACGCCATTTTTCCAACTAAAATACTTTTCACTTACATCAGTAGCCCAAGCTATCGTATAACCATTGGCAATGGCATGGTCAATTATGCTTGTTATGTCACTAATCGGAACATTCGTAACCTTTTGGAAATCCCAATTATCTTGCACTAATAAAGGAGCTTGTGTGTTATATGGATAATTACTAAAACTTGAAAACTCGATATATTCTGCTGGTTTGATACCCACTACTTGGTCGGCAAAGCTTTTTGGCGTATATGTTTTTCCTTTCCATTCGAAGCTGCTTGGCACTTCGCCTAAATAAACATCCATCACTTTTTCAAAGGCGGTTTTCCATACCGGTGTCAAAGTTCCATTAGCATTTCGAACTACAGCATCCAACATGCCTTTTAATACACCTTGGAACTCTCCAAATTTATTTTTGGTTGTTCCGTAATTTAAACCCGCATAAATACTTTGTGGTAATGCACCATATTTCGCAAAGACATTAATAACATCGTGGCAAGAACCACCATCACCCCAGCTTAATCCACCGTGCAAACGCACATACATGTCGGCTTTATCTTTGTATACACAACGAGCGGTAAAGATTTCTGCCATATCTACTGGTTCTTTACCCATTCTAATCATTTCACTTTCCAAGAAAGAATTTGTGGAATAACTCCAACAAGTACCTGAACTAGCCTGATTTTTTACCGGAGTGTTTTCTATATTCTTTATAACTGTAAAGACATATTTGTTAGAATCGGATTTATTGCCTTCAATTTTTTTAATCAAATCGTCTTGAGCAAAAACTAAGCTTGGCAACAGCAAGCAACTTAAAAGAATGCGTTTCATTGGTTTATTGATTAAGGTTATAAAATTGGTTATTTATATAATTCTTGTTTCATTGCCTTAACGCGTTCGTCGTTTAAATACTCATCAAAAGAATATTCACGATCGATAATGCCATTCGGTGTTAATTCAATAACGCGATCAGCAACAGTTTGCGCTAATTCATGGTCACGCGTAGTAAAGAAAATGGTTCCTTTAAAATCTTTTAATCCATTATTTAGTGCTGTAATAGATTCTAGGTCTAAGTGGTTGGTTGGTTCATCTAACAATAGTAAATTGCCTTTAAGCATCATCATTCGACTCATCATGCAACGCATCTTCTCCCCTCCGCTTAGTACGGTACAGTTTTTAAGCGTTTCTTCACCACTAAACAACATTCTACCTAAGAAACCACGGATAAACGTTTCATCTTTTTCTTCTGAATATTGACGAAGCCAATCAATTAAATTCAATGATTTATCAGCAAAATAGTCGCTATTATCATTTGGTAAATAGGTAGGAGTAATGGTTACACCCCATTTAAAGCTTCCTTTAAAGTCGGTATCTTCACCTGTTATCACTTTATAGAAGGCTGATGAAGCAAGTCCGTTTTCAGAAACAATAGCTATTTTTTGACCACGCTTAACATCAAATTTCACATTTTTGAATAGCACATTACCATTCAATGATTTCTCCAAGCCATCTACCTCGAAAATTTGATCACCCGCATCTCTAACTTGATTATTGAAAAGGATAGCTGGATATTTTCTAGAAGAAGCTTGCATATCTTCTACTTTGATTTTATCCAATGCTTTCTTTCTACTTGTTGCTTGTTTAGACTTAGAAGCATTTGCAGAGAAACGTGCGATGAATTCTTTTAACTCCGCAATTTTATCTTCTGCTTTCTTATTTTGATCGGTACGTTGTTTTAATAACAATTGACTACTTTCATACCAGAAGGAATAGTTACCCGTAAAAATAATAACCTTTCCAAAGTCAATATCCGCAACATGCGTACAAACTGTATCTAAGAAGTGACGGTCATGCGATACTACCAATACAATTTTATCATAATCTGCCAAGAAATTTTCCAACCAAGCGATCGTTTCTAGATCCAAGTCATTGGTAGGTTCATCGAGCAACAAAATATCTGGATTACCAAATAAGGCTTGTGCCAACAATACCCTTACTTTTTGATTACCATCTAATTCATTTAATAAATTAGTGTGTAATTCTTCTTTAATACCTAAATTGCTTAATAAAGTTGCAGCATCACTCTCTGCATTCCAACCGTCCATTTCTGCAAACAAGCCTTCTAATTCACCCGCTTTAATACCATCTTCTTCTGTAAAATCTTCTTTAGCATAAAGAGCATCCTTTTCTTTCATTAAATCAGAAAGGATTTTATTACCCATGATTACGGTATCTAAAACGGTAAAATTGTCGAATTCGAAGTGATTTTGCTTTAAAACCGACATGCGTTGGTCTTTACTTATCTCTACCCTTCCTGTACTTGGTTCAATCTCTCCTGAAAGGATTTTCATAAAGGTAGATTTACCTGCGCCGTTAGCACCGATAATACCATAACAATTACCTTCTGTAAATTTTACATTTACATCTTCAAATAATACGCGTTTTCCATAACGCAGGGACAGGTTGGATACTGAAATCATGTTCTGATAGTTTAACCAATAAATTTAGTTTATTGGCTTGCAAAGGTACTATTTTATTGATTATTTTAGAACTAATTTCAGTTAATCCACAAGCATTTCTTTGTAAAAAGATTGGCTTTCAGATCCTATCTTAAAATAGTAAACCCCTTTGGGTAAGTGAGCAACGGAAATATTCATTTCATTGGCTCCAGCCTCAAAGGTGCTTGAGACAATGAGCTGCCCTAAGGTATTATATAAGGACACTTGCATATCTGCATGCACCGCATTGATAGAAAGGGTTACATTTTGATGTGCTGGATTGGGATATAAAGTTAAGTCAGTAGGTTCTATTTCATAGTTGGCCACACCCACACTCACTTTATAAAATTGGTTATACAACTTTAAGCCTCCCAGAAGATTACCCAATACTAAATCAATGTTCCCATCATTTTCTATGTCTGCAAAAGAAGGTGCTGTATTATAGCCTGCATTAAGTAAAGAGTAATTACTGTCCAGTAAGGAATAGTTTGCTGTCGTATTTCCTGATTGGAATCCGGTATATCGATACAATGGTCCACCGTAACTACCTAAAACAATATATTCATCGCTGGTATTATCAATTTTACCTACATAAATGGTGCTATTGCCATACATAGTTTTAGTACTTCTCATCCCCCCCAAGGAGTCCGTTTTCTTCACTAAACTATAGGCACCAATACTCGTACTGGTATTTTCGTAATAAAATACTCTACCCTTTTGACAACCAATTAGAAGATCATTGGTTCCGTCTTTATTGATGTCATAAATAAAGGGAGCAGCATTGGCATAAACAGAAATCACATTACCATTATTATCTTTTAACTGTTTTTGAGTGAGCGTCCAAATGGGGATAACAACATTGTTCACTGCAGTGTTTTTATAATAGACTAACTCCCCCGTAGCAGCAACACCTAAAATAAGATCATCTTTCCCATCTTTATCTAAATCGCCAATTGCAGGTGCAGCGCCGTTTAAGTTGAGGGTATCTATGGATAAAAAATTATTATTTATAAGAGTAAACGATCGATTTCCTGAAGTAGACGTATTTTTAAACAATAATAA
>CAIWHF010000117.1 GCA_903912405.1 uncultured Bacteroidota bacterium
ATGAACGAAAAGAGTGACGTTAGGTAGTTATATATAAAAATAACAGGCTAATGTCGCACTGTAAGAATGGGTGACTATGCGTAATTGTATATACTATAAATAATATGTACTTATGGCATTCCAATTAAGAAGTCAATCATCTCCATTGAAGAAACAGAATCTGTCACCTAAGGCTGCTAAAGCTAAAGCTGCGAGAGACCTTGCTTATGCTAAGACACCTGATAGAAGAGCTAAAAAGGCGGATGATCAAAGAAGGCATCGTGCAGATCCTAAGGGTAAAGGTATGGATTGGGATCATGAAGACCAACACTGGGAAACAGCAGCTAGAAATAGAGGTAATGATGGTAACGGTACAAAATCTGAAAGTGGTAAACATTATAAAACAAAATAATATGAATACAAAAGGCATAGGCCCACAGGGATTGGGTGTTAAAGGACACAATGGTTTATGGATTGGTGATGCAAGCACTAAGAGTCCATTGAAAAAATTAAAAGATTTAAGCAGCGACGGCAAAGTAACCAAGAAAGATGTATTGATTGGTAGAGGTGTTATAGAAAGCCCGCTTAAAAAAACGGCAGCATGGACCCGTAAAGAAGGTAAAGACCCAGCAGGTGGATTAAATGCAAAAGGCGTTGCAAGTTATAGAAAAGAACATCCTGGTAGTAAACTTCAAACCGCTGTAACTAAAAAACCATCGGAATTAAAAGCGGGCAGCAAAGACGCTAATCGTAGAAAATCTTTCTGTGCTAGAATGTCTGGTATGCCAGGGCCTATGAAAAAACCAAACGGAGAACCAACAAGAAAAAAACTTGCATTAGACAAGTGGAACTGTTAATAAATAAATAAAAAATGGCAATACAAATAAGTTATCCAACGGCAACTAACGTAACATTAAGTGATAGACTGTTAGGAACGCAATATGATCCAGAAACGGGATCGGCAATTACAAAGAATTTTAGCATCGGCAGCGTAGTAAATCTAGGCTCTAGCTATAAATCATATGTTGCTAAAATTGTTCAATCAGGCGAAGCGGCTCCGACAGTAACTATAATGCAGAATACTATTGGCAATATTTCGTTTGAGTACGCTTCTACCGGGCTTTATTACGCAGTATCTGAAGGATTATTCACCGGCGATAAAACCATAGTTAATATAACGCCTGGCTTTGCTTACGAAAGTTTCGACGCTCCATACATAGCGTATGCTTTACTAGGTACAACTAACAGAATATCTATATCAAGTTTTAATGGAATCGTACAATCAAATAATATATTAGGCGAAGCTTTCTCAACCGTAATAGAAATTAGAGTATACAATTAAACAAAATTAAATGGCTATAATATACAGTTACCCAGATAATGCAAATATCCTTTTAACAGATTTGTTAATAGGAACTTCTACTGTTAGAATAGCTGGTAAGAAAAAAAACCTAACAAAGAACTTTACGGTTGAAGCGTTAGGCAACTTTATAAGTTTAAATAATCCACCGGTTTGGGGCACTATAATAGGCAATCTAGAAAATCAAACGGATCTATGGAACGCTTTAGAATCTAAACAAGGGAATATAACCTTAACTACGGAGGGTGTTGATGGACCTTCAACATTTATAGCCGATGTTTTAAATATTCCAGATTATTCCGCTGGCGTAACAGTGCCTTCTTTAGAGGAAGTACTTACTGTTGGAAATACCTCTGGCAATGGTATTATATTAACAAATCCGTATAACCCGGATTATATATTAACTAATACACTAACATCGTTAAATTCATATTACGAATATGTTTCTCCTACACAAACAACCTATACTGCAGACTACGCTGGGTATGGTATATATTTAACTAATTTACTTGGGACAGTTCATAAAAATGTATCTATTTATGACGGTGGAGTTGAAACAGTATGGTACAATGGAATTAGAACTAATGGAACGGTGCTTAATGCTACGAATGGAATATCGAAAGCATCGGTTTACTACGACGCAAGGGGTAACAGTAGCGAGGCATTTATTAAAGCAAGTTCGGGATCAGCAATATTATCTTTACATAGAGCAATTGGTAAAGGTGGTACATTAGGTGTTGCAAATGTTAACAATGAAGTTAATTTAGAATTTCCTAATAAACCCGTTGGTACATTTACTATAGCAACTACTGATGATATTACAGGGGGGACTTTGCAAGAAGTAACTGACGCGGGAAATACAACGACTAATAGTATTTCAATTATAGATAACGGAATAAATATATATCAATCAGTTCCTTCGGCAGGTTTTACCAGCACTAGTCAACTTACTCCAGGTAATTTTTATTTAACAACAATACCTGAACTTATAACCGATCGACAAGATATTGCAACTTTTAATTCATCGGGTGTATTTTTGCAGACAACTATTTCTGATACAAATTATGTTTCTGATTTTGTAGACGGAAGTATCAATACTTCATGGAGTGAAACTGCAGGATCCACAAGCGGTGGGGTTAATTTAACAGGTGGAGGGCCAGGAATTGGGGGAGGTAAAGTTACTTTTTATAAAAACGGCAACTTTGGTTCTATAAGAATAAATAATATAACAGGAAATATTGGATTAGAATTCCCTAACAAAGCGGTAGGAGGATATACAATAGCAACTACCAGCGACATAGGCACCTGGGGTGCGTTAAATTACCCAACTTGGACCACTGGCACGCCATTTGTAAAAATGACTGCTGCAGGAACATTTGCTCTAGATGCAAACACATATTTAACATCAGCTGTTACAGCTGTTACAGCTACATCTCCTATAACATCAAGTGGAGGAGCAACTCCTATAATTTCTACATCAATGTCTACTAATAAACTTATTGGTAGAAGTACAGCGGGTACAGGTGTTATGGAAGAGATAACACTAGGTACAGG
>CAIWHF010000118.1 GCA_903912405.1 uncultured Bacteroidota bacterium
AACATTAATCTTTAAATTCCTAAAGGGGTAAGATAATTCTGAAAGTGGCACCTTTCCCTAATTCTGTTTGACGCAATTGCAAGCTGCCTTTATGATATTGCTCTATAATACGTTTGGATAAGGACAAACCCAAACCCCATCCTCTTTTCTTGGTACTGTAACCAGGTTTGAAAATTTTTTTTGCCTGTCCTTTACTCATGCCTTTGCCGGTGTCGCTAATTTCTATAATCACCTGTTTGTCTTCTTTTTGAAGGCTTATGAGTATTACTCCTTTATGCGTCATAGCGTCTAGTGCATTGCGTAATAAATTTTCTATAACCCATTCGATCAAAGTTGCACTCATGGGTGTTAATATTGGCGACTCGTTGCTTATTAAATCAATTCGTACATGCTTAGGTGCGCGCACTTGCATGTATGCTTTTATGTGCTCCACTAATTGGCTTAGATCTTGCGAGGTTAATTTGGGTATACTTCCAATTTTACTAAATCGATCGGCTACCAATTGTAACCGATGTACATCCTTTTGTAATTCTATCAGTAACTCGGGTGGGGTATTTTGTTGTTCCAATAAAACCGTCCATGCCTCTAGCGAACTAATAGGGGTGCCTAATTGATGGGCAGTTTCTTTAGATAAACTGATCCAAAGTTGATTTTGATTGGCACTGTGCGCAGCTGAAAGGGCAATAAGTACTACCGATAAGAATAAGATGATAATACACAATTGGATATAGGGAAACTGACGCAGTTTTTTAAGATGTTCGGATTCGCCATAAAAAATATAGTTTTTGCCAAAGCCAAAATCAACCTCTACTTTGGGGTGTTGTTGCCTAAATTCTTTTAATTTTTTTTGTAAAAAGAGCTTTACTTGAGTGTGGCTAGTATCGATATTTTTAAAATCAATAATATAGCTTTTTTCATCAGTGAGTATTACCGGAATCGATTTGTTTGAATCGATATTAGAAAGCGCAAATGAAATAGCATCATTATCGCTGCTTTTTGCTAATAGCTCAAAAGATTTGGCTAAGATAGTTACTTTCTTACGCTCTTCTTGCGACAAATCATTGGCTAAATTATTAGTATAATATAGCGATGCCGCTACTATGAGCAGTGCAATAAGTATAAATCCCGATTTCCAATTGATAAAACTTGCCATTTCTTAACAAATAAACTAAAATTGATGAAATTTATTGTGATTATTTTAGATAATCTATTATTTTTGTATCTGAAATATAAATCAACATGCAATCTCACAACACGACCAACGAAACTATTATCGATAATCCAGCGGATTTAGAATTAAACAAACCTTCTAAATCTCGTTTCCTTTTTGTACTTATTTTCTTTAGTATCTTTATTTTTTCTTGGGCAGGTTGCTACAATTTATACCAACACAAGTTTGCAAAACACACTCCAGAAGTTCCTGGAAATACTCAATACGAGCCAGTTTACAAATAAAATCATCGGATGATCCAATGCAACTATGATACTGCCGTTGTTATATTAAGTTATAACGGTAAAAAATGGCATGATTTATTTTTACCTAAAATCATAGAGCAAGCAAAGGAACAATATCAAGTTATTGTTGTAGACAATGCCTCTACCGACGATACTTTATTGCATGTCCAAACGTATTATCCTTCCGTTACTACTATACAGTTGCCTATCAATAAAGGCTTTGCTAATGGCTATTACGAAGCCTTATTGCAAATTCAAGCAACGTATTATATTCTTTTATCTGCTGATTTCGAAGTTACTGATGACTGGTTCCCACCCATTCATAAAACAATAAGTAGTCATCCACAAATAGCGGTATGCCAACCTAAAATTAGATATTGGAAAGAGCGCAGCTATTTTGAATATGCTGGAGCTGCAG
The DNA here is from genome assembly GCA_903912405.1 of uncultured Bacteroidota bacterium. GTDB lineage: Bacteria > Bacteroidota > Bacteroidia > Chitinophagales > Chitinophagaceae > CAIWHF01. Next base: position 1,874 of record CAIWHF010000118.1, read on the forward strand.
GTGGATTTATGGATTATTTAGGCTATCTCTTTTGCAGAGGACGTATATTTGAAACCCTAGAAGAAGATCATCAACAATACGATGACGCAGTTGAATTATTTTGGGCTTCGGGTGGTTGTTTTGTTGTCAATGCGGAGGTCTATCATCGAGTAGGGGGGTTAGATAAAGATTTATACGCCCATATGGAAGAAGTAGATTTATGCTGGCGCATAAAAAATGCTGGTTATAGCATTGCGTATGTGCCCGAATCTACGGTGTATCATGTAGGTGGCAGTGTCATCAGTTATGGTAGTACCCAAAAATTATTTTATAATTTTAGAAATAGCTTAATTCTCTTACTTAAAAACGAACGCAGCGCCAAATTATGTTGGTTGCTTCCTGTACGTTTGGTTTTAGATGGATTAGCTGGAATTCAATTACTCTTACAAGGGAAATGGAGACATACCTTGACAATTATTAAAGCACATTTTAGCTTTTATGGACAATTGGGCTTATGGTTGAAAAAGCGTGCCCAAAATAAATCCTTAATCACGAATAGAAATACCGTTGGAATTTATAATAAAAGTATCATTTGGCAATACTTTGCTAAAAAGAAACGCACTTTTAAAGCATTAGATTTTAAAACAAAACCTATTTAATATTTAGGTTGTTTCATCTTCCTCAGCATGCTGCTTGGCTGCTAGTTGCATAAGCTTTTCTAAGCGAGCACGTATCCATAAATATCCACCAAAGCCAATACCATAAATCAAGAGCATACGATAGGGTTGAGAACAATAGGCTACAAAAGCATTGTAATCATCAACGGTCAGTAATGGTTTTTTATACAAAAAGGTATACACTACAATGGTACCTACCGACATTGCTAAAAACAAAGCACCTAAGGTAAAAAGCACCCATTTTGTGGGGTTCTGACCTATTCGCTTAGCACGAATGTAGTTTTGGTAACAAAGAAATATAAAAATAATAATATCCATGGTTGTTGCATTAAACGTGTAAATCTACTCTTTTTTTACGGCTAATGCCAATACTTCTAAAGTTTCAATTATTTTTACATACAAATTTAGATTATGAAAAATAGTATGCTTTTGGTGATGTTTGTAGTAGCGATAATATGCGCTACACTTTCTTGCAAAAAAACAGATACAACTTGTGCTACCGTTACAACTGCAGCTCCTGATGCAGAAAAAGTATTTTTAAGAAATTATATCAGCACCAACGGTATTAGCGCTACAGAAGATAGTAGAGGGTTTTTTTATAGTATTGATTCTATTGGTGGCACCAAACCTACGGCTTGCTCTAATGTTACGGTTAATTATACGCTACGTCTATTAAATGGCACCTTGGTAGATAATGGTAATAATGTAACCTTTAATTTAATGAATTTGATTGTTGGCTGGCAAGAGGGAATACCCTTGATAGGTAAAAATGGAAAGATTATTTTGTATTTGCCACCTAGTTTAGCCTACGGATCGCAAGCAACTTCAGGCATTCCAGCTAACTCATATTTAGTATTTACGATAAGCTTAAAAGAGGTGTACTAGACTGAAAAAGAAGTACCACAACCGCAAGTGCTACTAGCATTTGGGTTTTTAAACACAAAACCTCTAGCATTGAGTCCATCTTCAAAATCGACTTCCATACCAATTAAATAAATGCCATGTGCTTTTTTTACAAGCACGGGTATGCCTTCTAATTCAAATAGTTCATCATCTGCTTCTTGGGCATCAAAACCAAGCACATAGGTCATGCCGGCACAGCCACCACCTTTTACACCAATGCGTAAAAATTGAGCTGCATCAAAATCTGCAGCACTCATTAATCGTTTTACTTCAACGATAGCGCCTTGACTTAGCGAAATAGGACTTGTTTGAACGGCTTCCATGGAATTTATTTTAGGTAAAATTACTAGGTATAGATTACAACACAAAATAGAAATCATTTATGTCGCTATGTTTTTCATAAAATTACTGATTTATAGCACGATTATTCGTTTCAATTAAAGATAATAGTTACTTTTGTAGCACGTTTAAATAGAGTCACCTATGTCTGAAGTAATGCAACAAATAATAGCCGATACGCAATCGAATATGAAAAAAGCGATTGCGCATTTAGAATCAGAATTAACTAAAATCAGAGCTGGTAAAGCTACTGCAACCATGCTAGATGGTATCATGGTAGATTATTATGGATCACCAACACCTATCAATCAAGTTGCTAATATTACAACGCCCGATGCAAGAACAATTTCTTTGCAACCATGGGAAAAAACAATGATGGCACCAATTGAAAAAGCAATCTTAGCATCCAATATTGGTCTGACCCCTCAGAATGATGGTACCCTGATTCGTTTATTTTTACCACCAATGACGGAAGAACGAAGAAAAGAATTAGTAAAAAGAACCTTAGCTGAAGGTGAAACTGCTAAAATTGCTGTTCGTAATATTCGTAGAGAAGGTATTGAGCAAATTAAAAAATTACAAAAAGATGGCTTGAGTGAAGATATTGCTAAAGGAGGAGAAGATCAGGTGCAGGCTAACACCGATAAGCATATTACCTTAGTAGACCAAGTATGCAAGGATAAAGAAAAAGAAATCATGACCGTTTAATAAAATTTTATGCAAAGAGATACCGCCTTATTTAATTTAATCCACGAAGAGTTGCATCGTCAACGCAGAGGATTAGAATTAATTGCTTCAGAAAATTTTACCAGCTTACAAGTAATGGAAGCTATGGGAAATGTAATGACTAATAAATATGCGGAAGGGTATCCTGGTCGCCGCTATTATGGTGGCTGCGAAGTGGTAGATCAGTCGGAGCAATTAGCAATCGATCGTGTAAAAGAAATTTTCAATGTAACGTATGCTAATGTGCAACCGCATAGCGGCGCTCAAGCAAATGCAGCGGTTATGCTAGCCTTATTGCAACCTGGCGATACTATTTTAGGATTAGATCTTAGTATGGGTGGTCATCTTACCCACGGTTCTGCTGTAAATTTCTCTGGTAAATTATACCAACCTACTTTTTATGGCGTAGTGCCAGAAACCGGTTTGATCGATTATACCACTTTAGAGCAACAAGCGCGTACGCATAAACCTAAACTTATTATTTGCGGTGCATCTGCCTATAGTAGAGATTGGGATTATAAACGCATTAGATCAGTAGCAGATGAAATTGGAGCATTAGTATTAGCGGATATTTCTCATCCTGCTGGATTAATTGCAAAAGGGCATTTAAATGATCCTTGTGAATATTGCCATATCGTTACCTCTACAACACACAAAACATTGAGAGGTCCTCGTGGAGGTATCATTATGATGCGCAACGATTTCGAAAATCCTATGGGGCAAACAGGGCCAAAAGGAGAAATAAGAATGATGAGTCAATTGCTTGATCTAGCCGTATTTCCAGGCACACAAGGTGGTCCATTAGAGCATGTGATTGCTGCAAAAGCAGTTGCATTTTTTGAAATATTACAACCAGAATTTAGAGCGTATACAGAGCAAATGCTTAAAAATACCAAAGCAATGGAAGCCGCTTTCTTGGAGAAGGGTTACAATATTGTTTCGGGAGGATCAGATAATCATTTATTATTACTCGATTTGCGCAATAAAAATATCAGTGGTAAAAAAGCTGAAAATACCTTAGTGAAAGCAGATATTACGCTTAATAAAAATATGGTACCATTCGATGACAAATCACCTTTTATTACTTCTGGAATTCGAGTTGGTGTGCCTGCGATTACTACAAGAGGATTGCAAGAAGTGCATATGCCTTTAGTGGTTAATTGGTTAGATAAAGTGTTGATGGATCCGGATAATGATGCTAGTATTGAAAAGGTGAAAAAGGAAGTGAATGAGTTTATGTTGCAATTTGCTCTGTATCCTGAAATGTAATGACATTTAATTTTTTTTCAAGGCACTAGTTAGTGCCTTTTTTCATGTATGAAAAGAAGTACTGTTTTATTTTATTTGGTGCATGTAGCAAAATATAATCATGCAGCGGCCAAGCAATTACTAGCTTCAGAGCAAGTAATGGTTAATGGTGTTGTAACACGTATTGATCAACTACTACAAAAAAATGATGCATTACATATAGGCGATCGACTGTTGAAACCGGGTATCATATGGAAGTATTATGCTTACCACAAACCAAGGGGAATTGAATCTACGCTAAATAAAAATATTAGTGCTAATCTTGCTGATCATATCGAATTAGAAGAACATTTATTCCCTGTTGGGCGATTAGATAAAGCTTCGGAAGGACTTATGCTTTTAACAAATGACGGCAGCGTTTATAAAAAGACATTAGCTAAAGAAGAAGCAATAGAAAAAGAATATATCGTGAAGGTGGATAATCCTATCGATATAGCCTTTCAGCAAGCAATGGAAATGGGTATTGTTATTATGGGGCAAAGAACAATGCCCTGTAAGCTTGAGCTTATAGACGCGTTTTCTTTTTCAATCATTTTGATTCAAGGCCTTAACAGGCAGATTAGACGCATGTGTTATAAGCTGGGGTATGAAGTAGTTTCCTTAAAGCGAATTAGAATTGGAAGTCTGCTATTAGGCGATTTACAAGAGGGCGCTATGCTAGAAATTACAAAAGGTTCATGGTTATAGCAAACAATAAAAAAAAGTCGATCTTATAAGATCGACTTTTTTTTCTAGATTTTATTGTGGGTAATTGGTATTAGCCGCGTATTAAAGTTGGCTCAATTTTCATATATGGATAATAGGGTAGTAAAGCTAATTGTGTGTGCAAGTTGGATTCATTTTCTGCTACGCATACCATAAAAATGCCCGACATGTCTAGTTTAATAAAGGAGTGAAGAATAGTGCCTTTGGCTTCTAATTCTTTTACGATTGCTTGTTCTTGTGGCAATAGTTGCATTCTTGTCTCGGTATCCAAACCTTGAAGCGTAATGTTGAGCATGAAATTTTGCATGTGAATGAATTTAATTGTTTAGAAATAAATGAAACGTGTTGTTAGTTTTTTGCAATATTAGATTGTAAATGTAGGTTATTATGTTTATATCCTGATGTTTTATAAGCAGGTGCTTTTAAGCATTAATTAATTTGTCAATTTCAAATTTACTCATTTGCATAAAGGCATACATAACCCTGGGTGCTTTTTCAGGATCGTTCATTAAAGCGCCTAAAATAGCAGGTACTATCTGCCAGGATACACCGTATTTATCTACCATCCATCCGCATTTACCAGGTTTTCCTTCTTTTGCAAAATGATCCCAATAATAGTCGATTTCTTCTTGCGAATCGCAGGTAATTACATAAGAGTTTGCAATTGAAAATTGGTATTCTGGACCTCCGTTGAGGGCCATAAATTTAGTTTCGTTGAGTTCAAAAATAACTGCCATTGGATTAGCAGATAGAATTTTGGAGTCTTTAAAAATGGAGCAATAAAAATCGGCAGCTTCTTTAGCTTTGCCATCAAACCATAAACAAGGGAATAATTTATTAGGCATAACAAGGGTAGTTTTTGTAAAATTTAAAAGGGCTGAATACTCAACCCTCTTTATTGAAATAGTATGGATTATTATGCAATTTTACGTTGCAAATTAGCATCTATGGCATCTAAGAATTCTTCTGTATATAAATAGTGTTCGCCATGATTTACTTTATTACCATGAATACAAACCGCTAAGTCTTTTGTCATTTTGCCACTTTCTACGGTTTCAATACAAACTTGCTCAAGCGTATTACAGAAATCAATCAATGCTTGATTGTTATCTAGTTTGCCTCTAAATGCTAATCCTCTTGTCCATGCAAAAATAGAAGCAATTGGATTGGTAGAAGTTGGTTTTCCTTTTTGATGTTCACGATAGTGGCGGGTCACTGTTCCGTGAGCTGCTTCTGCTTCCATCGTTTTGCCATCTGGGGTAATTAATACAGAGGTCATTAAGCCTAAACTTCCAAAACCTTGTGCAACGGTATCACTTTGTACGTCACCATCATAGTTTTTACAAGCCCAAACAAAATTACCATTCCATTTTAACGCACTCGCCACCATATCGTCAATTAAACGATGTTCGTAAGTGATGCCATTTTCTTGGTAAGCAGTTTTGAATTCATTTTGATAAATCTCTTCAAAAATGTCTTTGAATCGACCGTCATACTTTTTAAGAATCGTATTTTTAGTAGATAAATATAAAGGCCATTTTTTGCTAAGTGCCATATTGAAACATGCACGAGCAAATCCTTTTATAGATTCATCAGTATTATACATAGCTAAGGCTACACCATCTCCTTTGTAATCATAAACGGTATGTTCAATTGTTTGTCCATCAGCACCTTCAAATTTAATAGTCAATTTTCCTGCACCTTTCACTACAAAGTCGGTTGCTCTGTACTGATCGCCAAAAGCATGACGACCAACAATGATAGGGGCATCCCAATTGCTCACTAAACGAGGGATGTTATTAATAACGATAGGCTCTCTAAAAACGGTACCATCTAAAATATTTCTGATGGTGCCATTAGGGCTTTTCCACATTTGTTTCAAGCCAAATTCTTGCACGCGTTGCTCGTCGGGTGTAATGGTAGCACATTTAATGCCTACTCCAAATTCTCTGATGGCATTTGCAGCATCAATCGTAACTTGGTCGTTGGTGGCGTCTCTATGTTCCATACCTAAATCATAGTATTTGATATCAACATCCATATAGGGAAGGATCAATTTGTCTTTTATAAACTTCCATATTATTCTTGTCATTTCATCGCCATCTAACTCTACCACCGGATTTGCTACTTTAATTTTTGCCATTTTTTTGTAATTTATAAGTTTCCTCAAAAATAATCGCTTTCTTTTGAATTTCTATAATTTATTTTCAAATACGTTTTAGTGGGTAAATAACCCCTCAATTTTTAGGTTTTTTTTGTTTTTTTTCCTAAGTTTAACATTCTAAAATAACCAACAATTCTATAATTCTACATTATGAAATTTATTTTCAAATCTCTTTTCTTATTTGCAGTATTAGCTAGCAAATTTGTTTTTGCATCCAATTCAATTTGGTTGCCTTTAAACAGTGCACAAGTAGAAACAACGCTAACGGCTGATTTTAATGTAAGTAGCAGTAGCGCTTGGTCTTTTGATTTGGCACAGATGACTTCTTTGTTGCATACTGCAGGTAATAACCCAAGTAATGCAATTGTATTAGAATTACCTTATCCAGATGGATCTTTTCATACTTATAAAGTATGGGAATCATCCATAATGGAATCTGGACTAGCAGCTAAGTTTCCGCAAATTAAAACCTATTCTGGTTTTGATATGGCAAATCCAGGTGCGACTTTAAAATTGGATATTAACCCAATTAATTTCCATGCAATGGTTTTTGATGGTTCTAGAACCTTTATGATTAATCCAAGAAATAGAAATAATGCCACTATTTATGCTTCATTTTTCAAAAAAGATTTGATCAGAACCTATCAGCAACAAATGCATTGTGAAATTGGTCAGACCGCTTCAGGTCTAGTTCCTAATGGCTCGCCTATCACTATTGGCAGTGGTCTACCTGCCTTAAATACAACGGCTCAAAGAACCAACGGAACCGTGCATAAAAAATATCGCTTAGCGTTAGCGTGTACGTACGAATATGCTTGTGCTGTTACAGGGTCTACCACGCCTACGCAAGCTCCGGTATTAGCGGCTATGGTTACTTCTGTTAATCGTGTAAATGGTGTTTATGAAAACGAGTTTGGTGTGACGCTTACCTTGGTAAATAATACCAATCTTTTAATCTATTTGACAAGTACTGATCCCTATACGAATAATAATGGTTCTACGATGTTAGGGCAAAACCAAACTACGGTAACAACTACTATCGGTAGTGCTAACTATGATATTGGCCACGTATTTTCAACTGGAGGTGGCGGTATTGCTTCTTTAGGTTGTGTGTGTGGAAGTGTAAAAGCGCAAGGCGTTACTGGTTCTCCAAGTCCTGTAGGAGATGCTTATGATATCGACTATGTAGCCCATGAAATGGGTCACCAATTTGGTTGTAATCATACTTTTAACTCTAATAGTGGATCTTGCTCAGGTAATAGAAATAATACCACAGCTTATGAACCATTGAGTGGAACAACTATCATGGCGTATGCCGGCATTTGTAGTCCAGATGATATTCAGCAACATTCTGATCCTTATTTCCATGCCGCTAGCTTAGTAGAGGCTTCTAAGTTTATCACTACAGGTTCTGGTACTTGCTATACTACTGCAACACCAACTAACCCTACACCATCAACCGTGCCAAGCATTTTAGCTACCTATAATATTCCTTTCAAAACGCCCTTTGAATTAACAGCTCCAATTGCTACCGATCCAGATCATCAATCAATGACTTATTGTTGGGAAGCTTGGAATTTAGGTAATTTTGGAACAGCTTGGACAACGGCTTATACGGCTGGTCCTAACTTCCGCTCTTTCAATCCAGATACCAGTCGCACACGTGTATTCCCTATGCCAAGTAGAGTGGTAAGAAATACGGCATCTCCTAATTATTTAGGCGAAAAATTACCAGAAGTAGCTAGAAAAATTACAGCTAAATTGACGGTGCGTGATATTAATAATGGCATTGGATGTTTTAATTTTACAGATGATTCCGTTAACATTAATGCAATCAATACAACAAATGCGTTTACCGTACTTACCCCAGCTACAACAGCAACTACATGGGTAGGTGGTACAAATCAAACCGTAACTTGGAATGTAGTGGGTACAACAGCTGCGCCGATTAATTGTAATTTTGTAAATATTTATTTGAGTGTAGATAGCGGCTATACATTCCCTTATGTTTTAGCTTCACATATAGCAAATAGTGGTACAGCTACTTTTTCTGTACCCAACATCAATACTACTAATAAAGCAAGGGTTAAAGTAAAAGGCGATAGCAATATTTTCTTTAATTTAAATCCAAGTGTATTTACTATTCAAAAAAATACAAGTTTAACAGCTCCTAATTTAATCGCAGAAGGTGATTCATTAACTATCTGTTCAGGTAAAACTACCACCTTGCATTATGCCGGACCTACTGGTTACACTAAAAATTGGTTTAACGCTAGCACAGCAGATTCTATAATATTTGTTCCTGCTGCTACCGGTTTCTATACCGTTTCAGCAAATAATGGGGTTAATTTTTACATCGATACTATTTATATAACTGTAAATCCTAGTCCATCAGCCACGGTATCACCAACAGGCACAACCCTTTTCTGTGCGCCAAGTACATTGTTGTTAACCGCTACTACTAATGCAACAGGAGCTAGCTATTTATGGTATATTAATAATAGTCCAATTACTACAGCTACTGCTTCTACTTATACGGCAACATCTGCAGGTAATTATACAGTGAAAATTACTAGTGCCAATGGTTGTGTTAGCACCTCACCAGCAAGTGTGCTGCTTTCAGGTACATTGACAGCAAGTATTACTGCTACAGGATCCACATCTATTTGTGCTGGCGGTAGTGTGTTGTTGTCTGCAAATACAGGTAATAATTATACGTATCAATGGTATCAAAATGGCGTTGCCATCAACGGCGCTTCAGCAAGTACCTATGTAGCTACCACATCTGGTAATTATTCTGTTGCTATTGTTGTAGGTACTTGTAATGCTGCATCAAATATTATTGCGGTAACAGTAAACACCGCAAGTAATGCACCAGTTGCTAATGTAACCGCTTCGGGAAGTACAACTATTTGTACCGGCGCTTCACTAGTTTTAACTACCAATACAGGTATTAACTATAGTTATCAATGGCAACTAAATGGTGTAGCAATAACAGGTGCAACACAAAATTCTTATACCGTAACTTCCGGAGGTTCTTACACCGTATTAGTTAGTAATGGTGGATGTAATACTACTTCAACTGCTGTAGTCGTTACGCAATTAGCAGACATTGCCCCTATTGCAAAAATTACTCCTGCATCATCAACTGATTTTTGCGCGGGTAATAACGTTGCGCTTTTAGCAAACACAGGTGCTAATTACTTCTACGAGTGGTATTATAATAATAATCTTATTGCTGGTGCTACGAGTAGTATTTACAATGCTTCATTGTCGGGTGCATACAAAGTGAAAATTACTAACAACGTTTGTACAGGTACTTCATTGATTACTACACTAACACAACATCCTTTACCCGTTCCTACAATAGGTTATGCAAGTGGATTATTGTCCATTACCAATCCAGGATTCAATTCTTATCAATGGTATTTAAATGGACAAATGGTTAGTGGTGCATATGGAATTTCTTATTATCCGGTTCAAAATGGTGTTTATACTATGCAGGTAACAGACCAATGGAATTGTACCGGTGTTTCAAATGGTATTTTGATTGAAAACTTTACAGGAGTTGCATCCACTAACTTGAATAATCAAATTATGATTAGTCCAAATCCTGCACATGAGCAAATTCAAATTATTGGTTTAGATAAATCAAGGGTGAAAATTTATAATGCGCTTGGACAAGAAGTGATTAATGTTTTAAATCAAAATACAATTTCTATTGCAGCCTTGTCTAATGGTATTTATATGGTTCATATTTTTGATGAGCATAATAATTTAGTACAAGCACAGAAATTAGTAAAAGAATAATTAGGTTCATTCACCCATAAAAAAAGCGATGCATTTGCATCGCTTTTTTTATGGGTGTTTGTGCAGGGCTCCCGATTGGGTACATATAAAGGCAGCAATGGATACCGCTTTTTCATGAGCTTCTTTTATGCTTAATCCTTGTAGCATGGAAGCTATATATGCGGCGGTAAAAGCATCTCTTGCGCCTACAGTATCGGCTACAACTACTGATGGAGTAGGTAATGCAGAACAACAATAACCCTTGTTGTCATTAATTGCGCTGCTAGCTGAGCCTTTTGTGATAATTAAAGTAATACATTTGTTCAAATATAATAGTTCATTTCATGGTATCCTATACACAACATATTGCTCTTCCTATTTCAAAAGTTTGGGAACATTTTTTATACAAAGTTGAACATCCAGCGCATTTTGTTCCTGGTGTTAGCAAAGTACATATTTTAGAAAAAACGGAGGACTATGTATTGCGACAAATGAATTTGACCAATCCACAGGGGGAGGAAATTACTCTTGTAGAACGAATAACACATATACCCTATGAAGTTTGTTATGCCATAGAAGAGCATCCCAAATACAAAGGGTATGTTTTAAATAAGGCGGAAGCAATTTCTGAGCAGGAAACAGCAATAACCTATTCCATATATTGGCAAGATAAGCATACCGGTAAATGGTATGAAGAACTTAACACTGCTAAAAATGCAGTTTTGAAAACCATTTCTTTTATGGAACAGCATAAAAGCTAAACATTTAAGATTCGGCACGCATTCTGTTTTTCGCTATTAAATTGTTAATTACGCCTCTTTTATAATAATATACTACTTTGCATACTATATTTGCACAACTTTATGTCTTGGAGTAAAAATAAAATATTACTATTAATTACATGTTTGCTTTCTATTGCAATAATAGTCTGTAAAGATTATGCTATAGTAAAATCAAATACTTATAGTAATACTAATTTGAAGAAACAAACACAAAGTAATGTCGTTTTTGATTTTGAGGCATATTGTGAAACGATAGAAGATGAAGTAAAAGATCAAGATCAAGATCAAGAGGGTTTTACTAAGATCATCCCTAGAATAATCCATATAATTCATGCTAGTTCTTTTAATACACGTTACCACTTATCTAATAATAAATTTCTTTCAGAAAATATAAGTTATATAGCCTTTAAGGATTTAACTTATTTAGCCTTTATAGGTTCCTATCGAATATAAATTTCCCTTTATTAATTATTCAATAACACGTGCATTTCTTGCAGTAGTTATTGTATGAGGTTTTTTCGAAACTTCATTAACATTTTTTATTCAAATACATCTTATATCATGAACAAAGTACTAATTGCTTTTAGCATTTTAGCAATTTTATCAGTGGCTTCTTGCAAGTCTAAAAAAGAAGAAAAAGAAGCGGTTGGCAATTATACAGCTACCGTTCCTTTAAAAATGGACACCTCTTTTGTAAAAGAATATGTAGCTCAAATCCAATCCATTCAAAACATTGAAATTAGAGCTAAAGTAAAGGGGTTTATTGAGCGAATTAATGTTGACGAAGGTCAGTTAGTTAAAGAGGGTCAATTGCTTTTTACGATACGGCCACGCGAATATGAGGCCGAACTTCAGAAGGTAAAAGCTCAAGTGAGAACTGCAGAGTTGGAAATGCAGAATATCAAAACATTAGCAGATAAAGGTATTGTATCGAAAACAGAATTGTCATTAGCCATTGCAAAACAAGATGAAGCAAAAGCAGATGAAGCCTTAGCTGCATTATATGTTTCTTATACAAAGATAACAGCACCTTTTAGTGGTGTGATAGATAGGTTGAAATTTAAAGTGGGAAGTCTTATAGATGAAGGCACCTTATTAACTTCCTTGTCGAATAATAAAGAAGTATATGCATATTTTAATGTTTCTGAGCAAGAGTATCTGGATTATAAATCAAAAGGAATTACAGAACAAAAAAATATTGCTCATTTATTATTAGCCAATGGTCAGCCTCATCTATATGAAGGTAATATAGAAACTATTGAAGGTGAATTTGATAACAATACCGGTAATATAGCATTTAGAGCTAAGTTTCCCAATCCCAATTATTTGTTGAAACATGGTGAAACAGGGAAAGTTCAATTGCCAATTTCTATAAAAAATGCACTCCTTATTCCACAAAAAGCAACATTTGAATTGCAAGACAAGATTTATGTATATGTAATAGATGTTAACCATAAAGTACATTCAAGATGCATTACCATTAAGCAGAAATTATCTAATATTTATATAGTTGATGCTGGATTGAGTGAGCAAGATACCATCCTGCTAGAAGGATTGCAAAGTGTGAAAGAGAATGAAGTCATAAAAACGATTTTTATACCAGCTAAACAAGCAATGTCAATAAAATGATAAAAAAAATTATACACAGGCCTGTATTGGCCATCGTAATATCTCTTATAATAGTATTATTAGGGGTATTAGCATTAGTTCAATTGCCAGTAACACAATTTCCATCTATATCACCTCCAAAAGTAAATATTAGTGCAGAATATCCAGGTGCCAATGGAGAATTGATGATTAAAGCTGTCGTTATTCCATTAGAGAGAGCATTAAATGGGGTGCCAGGAGTAAAATACATAGCTTCTGATGCCGGAAATGATGGGGTATGTTTGATTACAGTTGTTTTTAAATTGGGTACAGACCCAAATATTGCATCGGTGAATGTTCAAAATAGGGTAGCCGCTGTAAGCAATAAATTGCCCCCACAAGTTGTAAAAGAAGGAATTAAAATTTCACGCGAAGAGTCGAATATGTTGATGTATGTGAATTTATATAGTAAGGATACTAATCTAGATGTAAACTTCTTATATAATTTTGCCGATATCAATGTGTTGTCAGAGTTAAAAAGAGTTGATGGGGTTGGTTATGCAGATATTCTTGGCAATAGAGAATATGCTATGCGTGTATGGTTAAAACCTGATCGCATGCTGGCCTATAATATTTCTGCAGATGACGTTTTAAAAGCAATCGATGAACAGAATCTAGAAGCTGCTCCCGGTAAGGTAGGAGAGAGTTCTGGAATGCAGGCGCAAACATTTCAGTATGTACTCAAATACCCCGGAAGATATAATTCTAAAGAAGGTTATGAAAATATAATTTTACGCTCCAGTCCAGATGGTGAAATTTTACGGTTAAAAGATGTGG